>JADLBG010000611.1 GCA_020847895.1 Bryobacterales bacterium | reverse complement strand
GAAGGCCTTTTCATAGGCGGGTTTGCCGTCGCGGAGGACCAGCGCAACGGCTCCGGCCACGCGATCCTGATCGACGAATTGCTGGAGGACGCGATCGATGCGGACCAGGCGATCGGGCGCGAGCGCGGAGGTGGAGAGCGGGGTGGAGACGACTTGTGATTGGGCGAAGCAGGATGCGAGGGCGGCGAAGGAGAGCAGGAAGGAAGAAGCCAGGAGACGGAAGGAAGAAATTGCGTTTGACATTTTGTAGCCGTGGGAGATGGTAGCACGCGCCGGGGCATTCCTGCGTATTTTCGGGCAACCTGCCCCGGTTTGCGGCAATTCGCAGCGCCTCGTCGAATCGCAGTTGGCGCAGGTTGAGCCTGTCTCGTTCGTAGCCTTTACCAGATGCGGACGCGGTCCTTCGGGACGAGATACAGCGTCTGGGAAGGCTGGACGGAGAAGGCCGGGTACCAGGCGTCGAGGTTGCGGACTGTATCGGCGCGATACTGCGCGGGGGCGTCGCCGTCGGTGGCGATTTCCATACGCAGGGCGGCATCGCGAATCTTTGAGCGCCGGATTTTTGGCCGAAGCCGATGAAGAAGCGCTGATCGCCGTTGAATGCTTCCTTTGTTACGTCCGGTTTGCCGTCTCCGGAGAGATCGTGGGCGTCATAGGCAGCGGCGAGACCGGCGGTTGCTTCCGGTTCATCCGCGGGTGCAATCACGATACACTGATCTCTCATGCTTTCCGGGGTGCTGCTCGCGATTCTTTCCGGTATTTGCAACGGTCTCTTTTCGGCGCCTATCCGGCTGATCCGGGACTGGAAATGGGAAAATCTCTGGCTGGTATTCATCCTGGGGGCGTGTATAGGAATGCCCGCGCTGCTGGTGTTTCCCGTGGTGGACGATGTTGCGGCGGTGTTGAGGGCTTCCCCCGCGGGGGCGTTGTGCGCAGCGGGAGTGTTCGGGTTCGGGTGGGGCTTCGGCGCAATCCTGTTCGGTTTGAGCGTGGATCGTTTGGGCGTTTCGCTGGCCAACAGCATGGTGATCGGGATCAGTTCGGCGCTGGGCTCGATGGCTCCGCTGTTGCTTGCGGGCGCGTTCGCTTTGAACGCCCGCGCGATGCTGCTGATGGCGGGTGTCGCGGTATTTTTGGGCGGAGTGTCGCTGTGCGGACGGGCGGGGCGGATGCGGGAACAGAACGAGGCGGGGACAGGGCTCCGGGCGGGATCGCTTCAGGGGTACGTGTTCGCCGCCGGTGCGGGCATCCTCTCGGCGGTTTTCAACATCGGGTATTCGCTGGCCCTGCCCATATCCGCGGCAGGGCAGCGGATGGGCCTGAGCGCGTTCACCGCCGGCAACGTGATCTGGCTGGTGATGCTGGGGGCCGGGTCGGTTCCGAACGTCGCCTTCTGCCTTTACTTGATGCGGAGGAACGCGACCGGGAAGCTGTTTCTGGCGCCGCACGGGCGCCGGCCCTGGACGCTGAGTTTGTTAATGTCGGTGTTGTGGGGCGGCAGCATCGTTCTGTATGGGATGGCCGCGCCACTGCTGGGCAGCATGGGGCCGTCGATCGGATGGCCGCTCAGCCTGGCGGTGGGCCTGCTGGTCGCGAACCTGGTTGGTTTTCTGCTGGGAGAGTGGCGCGCATCCGGCACGGAGGCGCAGCGGACGATCAGGGCGGGCATTGCGGTGCTTGTGCTGGCGATCGTCCTGTGCGCCGCCTCGGCCAGGTATTGAAATGGGATTCTGGGAACAATGGAAACAATGAACGAGCGGCTGGCCGCTTTGCGGCATGGCCTGATAGTGTCCTGCCAGGCGGCGGAGGGCGACCCCTTCCACGGTCCGGCGTCGATGGCGCGATTCGCGCAAGCGGCGGCCGGTTCGGGCGCGGCGGGGATCCGGGCGAACGGAGCGGATGACGTTGCCGCCATCCGGGCTACCGTCCCCATCCCCATTCTTGGACTGCACAAAGAGATGCAGGAGGACGGGCGCATCCTGATCACGCCGCGGTTCGAGTACGCCGCGGATCTGGTACGGGCGGGCGCGGACTTCGTGGCCCTCGATTGCACGCGGCGCGGCCGGGCTTTCGGCGCTTTGGAGCGCCTGCAACGCGTGCGGGTGGAACTTGGCGTGCCGGTGGTGGCCGATATTGCCCGGATGGAGGAAGCTCTGGCCGCCGTGGAAGCCGGCGCGGACGCCGTGGCCAGCACCATGCGCGGATACACCGCGGAGACGGAGGACATCCGGCGCTTCGAGCCCGAGTTTATCCGCGCGCTGGCGGAGCGGGTTCGCGTTCCGGTGATCGCCGAGGGCATGATTCACACGCCGGAGCAGGCCGCCGCCGCGCTGCGGGCGGGTGCGTTCGCGGTGGTGGTAGGCAAGGCGATTACCGCGCCGGGACACATCGCGGCCCGTTTCGCCGCCGCCATGGACCGCGAGGCAGGCCGGATCCCCGAGCGGCACATCATTGGCATCGATATGGGCGGTACGCAGACCAAGTTCGGCCTGGTGTCGAGCCGGACAGGCTTGGTGGATCAAGGTTCGATCGCCACTCCGGCGGGCGGTAGGGACGTGCTGTTGGCGCACCTGGGGCGGGTAGCGGTGGAGTGTCTGGAGCGGGCGAGGGGCTCCGGATTCCGGCCGTCGTTTGCCGGGATCGCCACCGCGGGCTGGGTGAATCCGGGCGACGGGTCTGTAGTCTATGCGACGGAGAACCTGCCGGGTTGGACCGGCGCCCGGATTGCCGCGGCGCTGCATCCGCGGCTAGGAACCCCGGTGGCGGTGGAAAACGACGCCAATGCGCTGGCCGTGGCGGAACGCTGGTTCGGCGCGGGGCGGGACGTGGACAACTTCGTATGTGTCACGCTGGGCACGGGCGTTGGCGGGGGCTGCTACGTGGACGGGAGGCTGCACCATGGATCGCACTTCTTTGCGAACGCAATAGGCCACGTGATGGTGGAGCGGGACGGCCTGCCCTGCACATGCGGACTGCGGGGATGCCTGGAACCGTATGCCAACTCCGCCGCGCTGCTGCGCTATGGCGCTTCCGGCGGATACGCAGGCGCGGAGGCGTTGATCCACGCGGCGAGTGCGGGCGAGGAACCGGCGTGCCAGGCGATCCGCACACAAGCCGGCTACCTGGCTGCCGGGCTGGCTTCGATCATTCATTTATTGGACCCCGAACGGATCATTCTCTCCGGTGGTCTCGCCCAGGAGAACCCGCTGCTGTTCCAGGAACTCGAGACGGCCCTGCGGGGACGGGTAACCGTGTGGCCGCAACGGCGGATCTCGCTCATGGCGTCGCCGCTCGGCTATCACGGCGGAGTTCTGGGCGCGGCCGCGTGCGCGTTGGAGATGTTCGAGGCGGTTTGAGAAGGCGAATTCCTACGCCCTGCGCCACGCCGGACCACGCGGTTCAACAAGCCGAAACAAACGACCGCAAGAACCGGGCTCCGCGCGGGATGGCGGCCAACTCGTCCTCTTGCCCTTCGTACACCAGGCTGACGAAGCCGTTGTAGTGCACACCGCGGAGGATGTTGAAGACGCGATTGTAGTCGATGAACTGCTCGCGGCCGCGGCCGTCGAGCTGGTACAACTTGGCGCGCACGAACTGGGTGAGCGGGGCCACCTGTTCGATGGAGCGGTAGTAGTTCTCGTAAGTGTGGCCGGCGATCTTCGGGCCATTGGGGCCGTCGCGTCCGGTGAAGTGGCCGGTGTCGAGCAGGAGGCTGAAGTTGGGGTGGTTCACTTCCTTGCGGAAGCGGAGCATGTCATCGCCGGTTGAGGTGAGTCCGCTGTGGTTCTGGAGCGCCACGAGCATGCCCAGTTCGGCTCCGATTTCGGCGCACTTGCGAAGGGCTTCGACGCTCCGCTGGAAGGCTTCTTCCCGTTTGTCCGGCGAAGGAGCCGAGCCGACGAACACGCGGCACACCGGCGAGCCCAGCACCATCCCGGCTTCCATGGCGATACGGGCTTTTTCGATCTCCGACGGCACGGCCGCGGCATTGCGCCCGAACTCCGTGGTGACGCAGATGCTCGAGATGCTGAGCCCGTTATCGATGGCGGCGCGGCGCACGCGCTTCACCATGTCGCGGCCGGCGCCGCCGAGGTCGCGGTAGTGGGGATCGAAGCCATCAAGGTTCAAGGCGCGGCACTGCCGGATGAACGAGAAGATATCCATCTTCCCGGCCTTGAACTGTTTTTGGTAGCTGAGGGAGAGGCAACTCAGGCGCATCATATGCAGGACATTCTATGCTACTTGGGATGAAGGCGGAAGCCGGGGACCCCCGCGCGGCGCCAGGGGGTGCCCGGTTTCCGGAACGATGGTTACCAGGACAGTTTGAGAGTCAGGTCCATGAGCGGCATGCCGCCCCAGTTGGCGGTTCGCTGGTCGGAACTGATCTTCCCGAACGCCTTCGGGTTCTGGTAGTCCACGGTGGTCGTGGGCGGATCGAAGTTGAACGTCTTCAGGGTATTGTTGTAATCCAACCGCAGTTGCAGATTGAACCTCTCTGTGATCTTGAAGTTCTTTTGCGCCGAGGAGGTGGACCACACCAGCGGCAATCCGGTGACAATGTTGCGTCCCGCATTGCCGGGAGTGAAGGCTGCCGGATAGCTGAACGGATCCATGGAGATGACCGGGTTTTCATTGTTCGTGACAAACCGGTCCGGACCCACATCTCTCCAACCGTCGCGAATCGCCGGATTGCCGTTCACGTTGGGACGTCGTGAACCTACCCAGGTGGGATAGTAGTTGTAAGGGCTGTTGGCAAAGCCGAACGTCAACGGGTTCCCGGTTTCGAGTGATTGGACCCAGGAGATCTCATAGCCGCCGAAAAGCACGTTGAGAACTCCGCCACGGTTCATAAAGCGCCGGCCCTTGCCGATGGGGAGTTCGTAACTGGCATGGGCGGAATAGCGATGGTTGCGATCGTAGCCGGCGCGAGCTTTTTCGAGCGCGCGGTTCTGGATGGGCGCAACGCCGGTGCCCGCGTTATCGTCATCCTGGCTGTCGATCGCTTTCGAGTAAGTGTAGAAGGTGCTGAACGTCAGGCCGTGAGAATAACGCTTCTCGAGTTTGATGGTGCCTGAGTTGTAAGTGGAGTGGCCGAAGTTCGAACGCATCAGAACATCGCCGAAGTTAGTGAATGGCCTGTAGTTCTGCGGAGCGGCGAAAACCTGGTTCAGCAGAGCCGGATTGCCTACCGCATAGTTTACCGGGAAGGTGTTCAATTGCCACCGTTCGAGCAGGCCGATACCCGCCGAGCCCTGGTAGCTGACTTCCAATAGATAGCTCGGATTCAGCTCGTATTGGACGCTGAGGTTATAGTTCAACACGTATGGGTTGCGGATGTTCGGGTCCCACATATCCGCGCTGCGGGAACTGAAGTTACTTCCGCGGTAGGGCGCTGTGCCATTCGGCCGGATGAGATAGGGGATGGTCGGCGGACCGGTGGTCAACCGGAAGGCCGGGGTGGGATCGCCCGGCGGCGACTGTAAGTTGGCGCTTGCCGTATACTCTTCAAATTGTCCGAACGCCTGTGGGAACTTGATATCCACGGTATTGACAGCGAATCCGCCGCGAATCACCCATTTCTGCAAAGGGTGCCACGCAAGGCCGATGCGCGGCTGGAAATTGTTGTTGTCGCGCTTGTTCAGCGCGGACTTCGTGTGGACGAAGGCGCCCTTCAAGCCGGTGACGTCATCCGTCGCTGTCGGATCCCAGTTGGTCATGCTGCCGTACTTTGTGTTGAAAGGGCTTTCGTTCGAGTAGCGAAGGCCAAGGTTGAGAGTCAGGGATGGACTGACCTTCCAGTCATCCTGAAAGTAGAAGCTATGAACGGCTGACCGAGGCAACCAACTGGTCAACTGCGACGAAAAACTCGCCTGGCCGACGTATCCCATGAGGAAACCGGCAAAATCGTTGCCGGTACGGGGTACCGTGTTGCCGGTAGCCTGCAGGCCCGCGGTCATTCCCGAAAAGTTGTAGTTACCGCTCGGGTAGGTGCTTTGGATACCGTTCAGCCGGAAGCGCAGCACCTCGTACCCCATTTTGAAGGCATGCGTGCCTCTGATCTTAGTCAGGTCGTTACGGAAGGAAAGTGTTTCGCCGATGGTCCGGTTTGGGCCGCTAACCGTCAGGCCGTAGACGCCAAACCCGGGCATCAGGTCCTGGGGAACATTGGGGATGCCCAACGTCTGGGGCCAATTCCCCCCGTAGGAAGGTACTCTCTTATCGTTCCGGTTCCGGAAGTAACCCACGCGCGCGTCGTTAATCATCGAGGGGTTGATCACGTACGAACCGCCGATGGAGTAGTTCTGCGCGGTATGCGGGGTTTCGTTTCCCTGATCCCCGTCAAAGGGCTGGAATTTCACAATGTTCGGGCGGCCGCGGCCGCTGTTATGGTCGTAGCTATAGCTGCCGTAGATCTTGAAGTTGGAATTGAACTGGTGGTCCAGGCGCCCGTTGTACCATTCATAGAACGTGCGCGATTTTTCGTCATACAGCAGGTTATTGGAAGGTCCGGTCGCCAGGTAACTGGCGCTCGAAACGTTGGGCGCGTTCCAAGGGTTGTAGCTCAGGATCTTACTCGCCACCGGATCGAAACGTGCCTTCGGTATGATATTGCCCGGGATGGGGTCCCGCATCCAGGTACCGTCAGGCATTCGGCGCGTCGTGGCTGGATCGAACAGCGGGTTGCCGATGCCGCCGAATGTGAAATCGCCATTCAACATGTCCGGAGTGGGCGTCGATTGATAGAACTGGTTGGCTTTCTTCTCGATCAGCTTCTGGTATCCGACGAACCAGAACGTCTTGTTCCTCCCATTGTAGAGGCCGGGGATGACGACTGGTCCGCCGCCGTTGGCGTCAGGTTGCATGAAAAAGCTATCCTGCGGAACGCAATTCTGGTCTTTCTGCGAGGTCTTGCACCGGTCAAAGAACCGGCGATGCG
>JADLBG010000610.1 GCA_020847895.1 Bryobacterales bacterium | reverse complement strand
CACTATTGCCCGCCGCGCCATACCTATCAATCGCCGCCGCCTCGAGCTTCTCGCCAGCTACGAATCCGAAGCCGGAGACAAACCCGTACTCGTCGAACATCTCCTCGATGCGTTCCTGCGCCCCATCCTGGAAGCGGGATACATGGTTCCCCGGCTCATGGTCCGCATGCTCTACCTGGAGCGGAAACCGATCTTCAAACGCATCTTCCAGCGGCATCTGCAGCCCATCGTGCAGCGCTTCACCGAGGCCTTCACGCGCTCCCTTCCGCACCTTCCGCCGCATGAAGTGATGCTGCGCATGCAGTTTGTCCTGGGAGCGTTTGCCCAAATGATGTCCGCAACCGAGACCCTTCACAACATTACGGAAGGCCGCTTTCCGGCGCTCGAGCCGGCCAGAGGCGTGGCGCACCTCATCGCCTTTTCCGCCGCTGGTCTGAAGTCCCCTTCCCTTGAGAACACTTTATGAAATTTCGCCTGAGCATCCTGTTTCTTGTCGCCGTCCCTTTTGCGGCCGCTCAGCAGACCTTGCAGTTGAGTCTCCGCAAGGCCATCGAGATCGCGCTGTCGCCTGAAGGCAACACCCGCGTGGAGATTGCCGGCGAAGCCGTTCAGCAGGCAGATGCCCGAAAACTCCAGGCGCGCGCCTCCCTGCTTCCGAACCTTGACAGTTCCTTCAGCTACCAGGACGCCACGCGCAACCTCGCGGCGTTCGGCATCCAGTTTCCCTCGATTCCCGGCTTTCACTTTTCCACATTCGCCGGGCCGTTCTCCATCCTCGATGCGCGCGCCAACATCAGCCAATCCGTCTTTGACTTCAGCTCCATCCGCCGTTATCAGTCCGCCCGCACCGTAGCCGATGCGGCGCGCAGCGACAAGGAAAACACGCGCAATGCGGTCACTGATCAGGTAGCGCGCGCCTATCTCGCCGCCCTCCTTGCCGGCGCCCATGTCGAGACCGCCAAGGCGAATCTCGATCTGGCCGAGGCGCTCCTCCGGCTGGCCGAAACACAAAAACAGGCCGGCACCGGGACGGGTATCGAAGTGACGCGCGCCGAGGTGCAGATCGCCAATGAGCGCCAGCGCCTTCAGATTGCGGAAAACGAGCGCACCCGTACGCGCCTCCAGTTGCTCCGCGCCCTCGATTTGAACCTCGAAACCAGGGTCGAACTCACTGACAAGCTCTCTTACCAGCCCTTCGAGCCCATCAGCTTCGCGCAGGCGCTTGAATCCGCCGTCGGGTCGCGGCCGGACTTGAAGGCGCAGCAGGAGCGCGAACAAGCCGCCCGCCTCGGCTACTCGGCGGCGAAGATGGAGCGGCTCCCTTCCCTGGCGGCCTTCGGCGATTACGGATCGATTGGTCCGCAATTCGACAGCTCCCGCGCCACGCGCACCGTCGGGCTATCGCTGCGGGTCCCCATCTTCGACGGCGGGCGGCGCGACGCCCGGCGCGCCGAATCGGCCTCGCAATGGAGGCAGGAGAAGGCGCGGACAAAGGATCTCCGCCAGCAACTCGAACTCGAGTTGCGCGTTGCCTTCGACAATCTCAGTTCAGCCGAGCTTCAAGTGAAGACAGCCACCGAGGGCCTGGCGCTGGCCGGGAAGGAACTCGAGCAGGCCGAACGCCGCTACAAGGCCGGCGTCACCAACTCCATTGAAGTCACCGACGCGCAAACGCGCCTCGTCCGCGCCCGCGACAATCGCGTCGCCGCGCTCTTTGAACACAACCTGGCGCGGCTCGATCTCGGCACGGCCATGGGAGCCGTGGAAAGGTATCTGCCATGAAAAAATCCGCACGCATCGCCCTCGTCATCGCCGTTATCGCAGCGGTCGGAGCAGGCCTTGTCCGCGCCGGCTTCTTCTCGAGAGAAGATCCGAACGTCATAAGGCTTTCCGGCAACCTCGAACTGACCCAGGTGGACATGTCGTTCAAGATGTCCGGCCGTCTGGTGACCCTTCATGCCGAGGAAGGCTCGCAAGTCGCCAAAGGAGCGCTCATCGCCCGGATTGACCAGGCCTCCACACTGCGCCAGAAGGAACGCGAGCAGGCGGGGCTCGAATCCGCCCGGGCGCAACTGACGCAAAGCCTCACCGCGGTGCAGTTGCAGAAGGCGAACCTCGCGGGGGACCTGCGTCTGAAGCGCGCCGATGTCGAGAATGCAGCCGCGCACCTGGCCGAACTTCTGGCCGGCTCGAGACCGCAGGAGATCCAGACCGCTCAGGCGCAGGTGCGTGACGCCGCCACGTGGCGCGATCAGGCCAGGGCAGATTGGGACCGCGCGCAGATCCTCTTCGGGAACGAAGATATCTCCCGGGCGCAATATGACCAGTTCAAGGCGAAGTTCGAGAGCACCACGCAAGCGCTGCGGCAGGCCCAGGAGCGGCTGGCGCTGGTGAAGGAGGGCCCGCGCAAGGAGACCATCGCCGCCGCCCGCGCTCAACTCGAACGCGCCAGGGCCGCTTTGCAGCTTGCCGAAGCCAATCAGATCGAACTCAAGCGCCGCGAGCAGGAGATCACCGTGCGCCGCGCGGAAATCGAGCGCGCCAAGGCGGGCATTTCCATCATTGACACTCAACTCGATGACACCACCATCACCTCGCCGCTGGATGGGGTCGTCCTCGTCAAATCGGCCGAACCCGGCGAAGTCGTAGCCGCCGGCGCTACCGTGTGCACCATTGGCGATCTCGCCCATCCCTGGCTCCGCGCCTACATCAGCGAGAAGGACCTCGGGCGCGTGAAACTCGGCGCCAAGGTCAAGCTGAGCACGGACTCCTTCCCCGGGAAGACCTACATCGGAAAAGTCAGCTACATCGCCTCGGAAGCCGAGTTTACGCCCAAGCAGATCCAGACCCAGGATGAGCGCGTGAAGCTGGTCTACCGGATCAAGATCGACGTGGAGAATCCTAATCAGGAACTGAAGGGCAACATGCCGGCAGACGCGGAGATCGTCCTGTGAATGTCATCGAAGTAGAGAACCTTACGCGAACGTTCGGCGCGCTCACGGCGGTGAACCGCCTGAACCTCACTGTTGCCAAGGGAGAAGTGTTCGGCCTTGTGGGTCCCGACGGCGCGGGGAAGACCACCACGCTGCGGATGCTCTGCGGGCTGATGAACATCACCTCGGGGACCGCCCGTATCGCGGGCTTTGACGTCGCCGGCGACGCGCGGCAGGTGAAGGACCGCATCGGCTATATGGCCCAGAAGTTCGGACTGTATGGCGATCTCAGCGTCGAGGAAAACCTGTTCTTCTACGCCGACCTGTTCGCCATCACCGGCTCCGAGCGCGATGAACTGATGGGCCAATTGCTGCGCATGACCCGCATGGAGCCCTTCCGCGCACGGCCGGCCGCCAAGCTCTCCGGCGGCATGAAGCAGAAGCTGGCCCTGATGTGCACCCTGCTACACAGGCCGCGAATCCTCTTTCTCGATGAACCGACGAACGGCGTGGACCCTGTTTCGCGGCGCGACTTCTGGATCATCGTTTACGACCTGGTGAAGGAAGGGCTTACCGTCTTTGTGACGACAGCCTACCTGGACGAGGCCGAGCGCTGCCACCGGGTAGGCCTGATGAACAAGGGGCGTCTGATTCTTGCCGATACGCCTTCCGCGCTGAAGAAGTCGCTGCCGGAAGCCTGCTACGAAGTGACGGCTGAAGATGCGCGCGCCGCCCGGCAGACGCTCCGGGAGCTGGACGCGGTGGCCGAGGTAGTGCTGGCCGGCAGCCGGCTCCATGTCTTCCTCAAGCCGGGCGCTGCCGGCGATTCCATACGCCAGGCGCTGCCGGACGCCGAGGTGCGCACCGTCCTCCCTTCGCTCGAGGATGTCTTCATCGCCACTGTCCGCCGGGAGGGCCGTCGTGACGCAGCCTGAGCCGGCCGTCATTATCCGGAATCTGACGAAAACCTTCGGCGGGTTCGTCGCCGTCGACAACGTGACCCTGAACGTCAAGAAGGGCGAGATCTTCGGATTCCTCGGCCCGAATGGAGCGGGAAAGTCCACCACCATTCGCATCCTCTGCGGCTTGCTCGCGCCGAGTTCCGGCGTGGCCACGGTGGCCGGATACGACGTCGCCTCCGATCCGGAAGGCGTGAAGCACAACATCGGCTACATGTCGCAGAAGTTCTCGCTCTACGACGATCTCACGGTGGAGGAGAATCTCGATTTCTTCGGCGGCGTTTACGGCGTGTCGGCGGAACGGCTGGCCGAGCGCAAGGAGTACGCCCTGAAAATGGCGGGAATTGCTGAAAACCGCGGGACGATGACGCGACTGCTCGCCGGCGGCTGGAAACAGCGCCTCGCTCTCGGCTGCGCCATCCTCCACTCGCCGCCGGTCATCTTTCTCGATGAGCCGACCTCCGGTGTCGACCCCATCGCCCGCCGCGGCTTCTGGGACCTCATCAACGACCTCTCCCACCTCGGCCATACGGTCTTCGTCACCACGCATTACATGGACGAAGCCGAATATTGCCACCGGGTGGCCCTGATGTATCAGGGGCGCGTGATCGCGCTCGGCACGCCGCGCGATCTGTGCGCCAAGCTGCGGAGCGAGGAGAACCCCGAACCCTCGATGGAGGACGTCTTCGTGGCCCTGATCGAGCGCGAGGAGGCGGCCGCATGATCAGCTTCCGCCGCACGCGCGCCATGGCCCGCAAGGAGTTGCTGCACATCGGCCGCGATCCGCTCAGCCTCGGCATGGCGCTGGCCCTGCCCATGCTGCTGCTGGTGTTGTTCGGCTACGCCCTCTCGCTCGATGTCGATCGCATCCCGCTGCTGCTCTATGACCAGGACCAGACGCCGCAGTCGCGCACGCTCATTGCGCGCTTTCAGGGTTCCCGCTTCTTTCACATCAACGGATACATTGACAGCTACGCGCCCGCCGGACGCGCCCTCGACAGCGGCGAGGCGATGGCGGTGCTGGTGATTCCTCACGATTTCGGCAGGAAGCTATCGGGCGCGCAGCCCTCGCCCGTCCAACTCCTGCTCGATGGGAGCGATTCGAACACCGCCGGCATTGCCCTCGGCTACGCGCGCGCCATGGTCGCGGGCTACTCGAGCGAAGTCCGCACGGACTACCAGGTCCGCAACGGATCCGGCGAGATCAAGCCTCCCGTGGACGCTCAACTGCGCGTAGTCTTCAACAGCGAACTCAAGTCGAAGAATTACATCATCCCCGGTCTGATTGCGGTGATCCTCATGATGATCGCCGCCATGCTCAGTTCCCTCTCGATTGCCCGCGAATGGGAGAACGGAACCATGGAGGAACTGCTCTCGACGCCTCTGCGCCCGGCGGAGATGGTGCTGGGTAAACTGTCGGCGTTCTTCGTCCTTGGCCTTGCCGACACCGTTACCGCCGTAATCGCCGGGGTTTTCATCTTCCAAGTGCCGCTGCGAGGCAGCATCGCGCTTCTGGCCGTCAGCGCCTTTGTCTTCCTATTCGGCGCTCTTTGTTGGGGGTTGTGGCTGAGCGCCATCGCGCGCAATCAATTGCAGGCCTTTCAACTGGGGCTGATGAGCTCTTTCCTGCCCGCGTTCCTGCTCTCCGGCTTTGTTTATTCCATTGACAGCATGCCGCTCATTCCCCGCCTCCTCAGCCGAATTGTTCCGGCGCGCTATTTTGTCGCCTTGCTCAAGGGCATCTTCCTCAAGGGCGTTGGCCTCGAAGTGCTGTGGGGAGAGATGGTCTTGCTGGTGCTGTATGCCGCCGTCGTGTTTGCCCTGATCACGCGCAAGCTGGGCCAGAAAATCGCATGAACTGGAAACGTATCCGGCAAATCATCCGCAAGGAAGTGCTGCAAAGCTTCCGCGAACCGCGGTTGCGCGCCACGATGTTCCTTCCGCCTATCCTGCAGTTTCTCGTCTTTGGCTTCGTGGTGAACCTCGACGTGGAGCGATCGAATCTTGCATGGTTCGACCAGGATAATTCGCCCGCGAGCCGCGAGCTTCGAGCGGCTTTCGAGAGTTCGGGCTATTTCACCATCACCGGCACGCCGCGCCATGGGCGCGAGATGCAGTACCTGCTCGACAAGGGGCTGATTCAATCGGGCATCAGCGTTCCGCCGGGATTCGGGGAGGACCTGGCGCGCGGGCGCACCACGGAGATTCAGGTGCTGGTGGATGGCTCGAATTCGAACACGGCCTCGATCGTCGCCAACTACGCGAGCGACGTCGTCCGCACGTATTCGGCGGCCCGGCTGAGCGATCTGATGCGGCAGAAACGCATGGCGCGCGGTTCGGTGGTGGCGCGCCTTGCCGCGCCGTCCATCGACCTTCAGCAGCGCGTCTGGTTTAATCCGGAATTGAAGAGCCGCAACTATTTTATTCCCGGCGTCGCGGTGAATATCATCACGCTCATCACGCTGATGTTGACCGCCATGGCGGTCGTCCGGGAAAAGGAGATCGGGACCATGGAGCAGTTGATGGTCACTCCGATCCGCGCCGGAGAGCTGATGCTCGGCAAGATGCTCCCGTTTGCGGCTGTCGGCCTGTTCGACACGATGCTCATCGTGGTGCTCGGCATGGTGGTGTTTCATATCCCGTTCCGCGGCAATGCGCTTCTGATGCTCGGGGGAGCGGTTCTGTTCCTATTCACCACACTGGGGGCGGGGTTGTTCATTTCGACGGTCAGCCGCACCCAGCAGCAGGCGATCATGTCGACGTTCTTTTTCTTCCAGCCGGCGTTCATGCTCAGCGGATTCGCCTTCCCGATTCGCAGCATGCCATTGCCGGTGCAATACCTCACCCTATTGAACCCGTTGAGGTACTTCATCGAGATCTGCCGGGGTGTGTTCCTGAAGGGCAGCGGTATCGACATCCTGTGGCCGCAATTCGTGGCGCTGGCGGTGTTCGGAGTGGGGATTATGGCATTTAGCGCCGCCCGGTTCCGAAAGCGGCTGGACTAAGGCTTCTGGCCGAAACTCGAGCCGGAACCGCCGAAGCCGGACGATCCACTGCCGAACCCGGAGCTTCCGCCGCCGAAGCTCGAACCGGAACTTCCGCCGAATCCGGAGCTTCCGCCGCCGAAGCTCGAACCGGAACCGCCGCGGCCGAAGCCGCCGGAGCCGAGGCCGCCGGAGCCGAGGCCACCAGTCGAACCACTGTTGCCGCCAAGGCTGTTGCCGGGATTGGTAAGCCCGCCTGCTCCGCCCTGGCCGAGGTTGACTCCGCCCGAAGTCATGGCCACATCGCGGCTGTAGTCGTAGAGGAACTCCCACTCCTTGTAGTTGGTGCGGTCATTGATCCGCTTGATGCCTTCGGCGTCGAACTTGCTGGCTATGCCCGCGATGCCGCCTCCTCCAAAGGTCATTCCGGTGGGGGCTCCGAGACCGCTTGGGGCTCCGCCGGGACGAGGCTGGGTGATCAACTGTTGGATCTGAGCCGGAAGCTGGGCGGCAGTGGAGATATTGGGTGGAATGCCTCCCGGCTGATATCCGGACTGGTAGGCCTGTAGACCGGGATTCTGGCCGCCGTAGGCAGGCTGGGGCATGACGCCGCCGGTTTGAGAACTGGCTGGGGGAGTGAAGCCTACCGGACCGCGGTTGGAGACGGAACCCCCCGTACCGACTCCGGGAATGAGCTGTCCGACTGGGTTGAAGCCCGCGGCCTGCTGCTGGGCCGGGGAGGGGAAGCCGACGGCCTGCACGGGGTTATAGCCGGTTTGGGGATTGTAGCCAGGGTTGTAGCCTGTCTGCGGGTTGTAGCCGGCTTGGGGGT
>JADLBG010000609.1 GCA_020847895.1 Bryobacterales bacterium | reverse complement strand
GAAAGAGCGAAAGTTGTTCGAGCCCGCTCTCTGAAACGGCCGACCGCAGCGTGTTCGTCTCGCCAGGGAGGCAGATGGAAACCAGTGAACAACCGGGGCACTTCGGAGAATCTTCGAGCGGCGGCGGGATCACTCCCTCAAGGGCGGTTGTCCATGCCAAGGACGACAATCCCAGGGTCTCGGTGACCAGGGCCTCATCCAACTCGACGCGCACACGCTGCTTCGTCGCGGCATAGTACACGATGCCTTCCCGGCATTCGTATCCGTTTTCTCTGAGGATGATCCCCTGCACGGCCAGTTGCACGCGGTCACTCGGCCACGCTTCCAGGGTCTCTTTTCCTTCGCGCGGCCGGCCGCGCTTGTAATCCACGGGCGTTACAACGCCCTGCATCACGTCGAGCAGATCCATGCGCGCAATCAGACGATGGGTCTCGCTCGACAGCGTCACCGATCGTGTCCGCAGATCCTCGTCCAGGTCTTCCGCGGCCGGTAAGCCAGGCCCGTCGCGGTCGACCCGCTTGTGCTGGACAGCGCCTTCCACCGTGTCCGCGCTTTCCTGAAACACTCCCTCCACCCATTCGTAGAAGAACAAACGCGGGCAATAAGAAAACTCGTTTACCATGCGCGCCGGCAGGTAGTCCGGCTGCGGCTTGCGCTCGGCATCCGGTTCGGGTTTTGGAATATTTTCAAGAGAGGCCATCGTTCCCCCGTTACAGCTTGTCTCACACAATGATGCAGGGCGAATCCACCGCCGTGTATGGTTTGCCCAAAGCCGTAATCACGCGGTCGCCCCGCCCTTCGGCCGGACCCAGGTCCACGAACAATACCTGGTCCTCGGCGTGGTGAATCATTGCCGACAACTCGGCGCGGAGGCGCACCATATCCATCCTGGTGAGCTGGCACTCGAAGACGGAAAACTGCAGATGATCGCCATAGCCACGCATTGTCTTGAACACCTTCCGGAGGCGCTTGTCGTCGCAGATGTCGTAGCAGACCAGGTAGGAGTTGCGCATGGAACTCTTCCTTTACTCTCAGTTTCTGACTGATTGCGCCGCCGCGAACGCGCAGTAGTCCTTGTTCAGGCTTATCCGCTCACTGCGGTAGCGCGCGGCAACTCCCCGTTCTTGGGTCCACTCTTCCGCATCCAGCAGCAGCAGGGTCTTTACCGTGTCCGCACCTAGCGCGCCGCTCCAGACACACCAATGGAAATGCCGCCTCCACTTGCCGTCCTTGCCGCGTTCGTCGTGGAATCCGGCCGTCCGCAGCCTGCCGTCGAACACGCAGGGATAGAACGGCAGGGCTTCGAAGGCCAGAAAAATCGCGCCCCGCACGCCGCGCTTGTCCTTGATGCCCGCGGGTTCCGCCGCCGTGAAGGCTCCCTGCAAGATCGTCGACGGGTCGAGCCCCATCGAGTGACTGTTCTCCGCCTCCGGTCCTTTGCTTGGCCGATACATCCAGGGTCCGAATAAGGCTTCGCGCAACAGTGCCGCTGCCTCCTTCCGCGACCCCGACAGGGCACTCCACGATTCGCGCAACTTCAGCAAAAACTTCTGCTGGCCTCCGGTCATGTCAAAGCCGGTCGATTGCAGCGTCCCCTTTGTCAAAGCGAGTTCGGATCCGAAGGCGGCGAACCAATCCTGCTCATCCGGATATTGCAATACCGCTTCACGAAAGCGCTCCGGGCTGTTCTTCTTGATCTGATCGGCCCATTCGAATTCCGGCCTTTTGTTCAGTCCGCACACCCGTTCCGTCAGTAGTTCCAGCAGCGTTTCTCCGCTCGCGGCCTTTTCGGTTACGAAAACGGCGTGCCAGTCACCAGTTTCCCGCTCCCAGCGCAGGCGAACCTCCCCAAGCTGCTCCCGCCTCTCCACTGCAAGCCGGAAGGCTCCCATGGCCGCCAGGAACCCGATGGGCGTTCCCGCCCGCAAGCCCTTCAACGGAATATCACTCACCTTCCTGCTCCTTTCTCGACTGCATGCAATCGGCGCGCCGCAGAATGGTCTCGAGATACGCCAGACCCCAGTAGCCGTGCTTGCGGTTCAGCAGAGCAAAGCGCCCGGCCCACCCGGAATCGAACCTCCCCAACTCCCTCCCCGTGCCCGTCTCCAGTTTTGTCCCTTCAAACTCCGCCAGCACCGTCGTCTCCCCGTCCTCTTCCCAGCAGGGCAGCAGGGGCCGTCCATGGCCGTGATGCGTCCCGATCAGATACGACACAAGATCCCTGTCTCGCGCCTTCTCCAGTGCGCCGGAGGCGCATGCCAGCATCACCGAAGCCGCTTCATGCCGCGCGCCCTTTGGATATCCGGCAAGTTCCCGCGCTTCCCGCCTCTCGGCCATGGTCTGCCTGCCGTCCGATTTCGCCAGCGGCTCCTTCTCCTTCATCGCCCTCGTAATGGACCCTCCGCATAACCAGGCTTGAAACCGGTCGTCCCACTTCCCCAAGTCGTGCAATGCCGCCGCCAGGACAAGGTCTTGCACCAACTCCTCGCTCAGCCCACACCCTACCGCGTAGCGGCGCGTGTGTTCCACTACCCCGGCGATATGCGCGCTCAAGGTGATCTTTTTCTCCAACCCGATGGAAACCTCCTCATTCTCCTCGGGCGCCGTGCCGGTTGCCACCAATCCGGGCTCCGGCTTGCCCTTCGGCCACGTTGCCAGACGCCACTTCGAATCAATTCGCGCCTTCCCCGGAAAGGCGGGGAGCAGATTCGTCAGCCTTTCCATCTCTTCCGCATCCACTTCCCCATCCGGGTCCCGCATATTTCTCAGTTGGCCCAGAATCCGCCGCAACTCATCTCCCTTTTCTTTATCCAAGTGACTTGCATACGGATCGAGGCGAATTCGATACCTCCGCATCCCTCTCGCGGCCATCTCGTTGTTCGCCGCGTCGCCCACATCCTCGACTGCCTTTTCCGATTCCGGGTTCCATCCGAACTCATCGCATCCGCCGTAACCCGACGGCACGATCACCACGTCGCCAGGCCGGATATCCTCAGCGGCCGCCTGCCTCTTTTCAGTTTGCGAACGGCAAATTAGAACCAGGCGCGAAGTTCTCCGGCGCTCCTCCTCCTCGCCCTTCACTCCTTCCAGGTCCGTCACGACCGCCTTTGGATCTCCGCGCAGCCATCTCCGCACCGCGGGCAGCGGAAGCGGAAGCGCTTCCATCGAAATTGGGGGCGCCAGTTCCACCGCTTCGCGCCACGCCTCTTCGGCTGCTTCAGCATGGAGGTCTTCCCTCCAAACCACCTGCACGTCCGCGGTATCCAATGCCTCGGCGCCGTGCAGAAAGGGGGCGACATCGGGATCCGGCCACGGCGATGGGTTGGTCCGCGACCACATTTCGAAGAACGTGTCAAAAACCAAGGGCCCCCTCGAACCAGCCGTGTTTACCCCCGAGAGGTCCCGGCCCTTCAATTCCTTCTCCAATGCCTGAACGCCGAAATCGATGGAACCGAGCCCGCTCAGCAATTCCCAAGTCCTCGCCGTAGCCTCGCCATACACAACGTCTTCCCTGGGGCGAAGCACAATGGCTGCTCGCGCTTGCCGGCGGTTGCCCAGCCGGTTCAACCTCCCGAACCGTTGGCGCAAGCAATCGAGCGGCGCGGCTTCCGTCACCAGCGCATCAAAATCGAGGTTGGCCCCTACCTCCACGGTTTGCGTGGCAACGACGAAAATCCGTTCGGTGCTCTCCCTGCCCGGTTTGGCCGCTATGCGGTCTTTGTACTTCTCCCAGAGCCTCTTCGCGCAGTAAGGGCGGTTCCTCCCCGTCAGCAGGATCGCTTCGGTTGCCTTCGTCTTTCTCAGTTCCTCGAAGACGGCGCGCGCCGACGCAACAGTGTTCAATACCACGCCGATTACAAAGGCTTCCGGAAGCGCCGCGAGTTCCCTGGCCGCCCGTACGACTTCGTTTTCGAAGGATTTTTCCGGAATTCGCAACTCCGCGCGCTTCGAGGCTTCCAACCGCTTCCGCAACTCCGGATGGGCATAGTCCTCTTCTTCCAAACCGATTCCAGGGCCGTCAGCATCGAGGGTTGCCGACATGGGAACCACCTCGATTCCCCTTGCCGGCCTGCACGCGTTTTTCTGCCTGTTCCGTACCGCCAGCAGAGTATCGACAAACGCACGCGAGAGATGCGCCTCGTCTACGATGAGCAGCGAATCGTTGCCTACCAGTCCCGCGTGTACAGGTCTCGCCCCGGAGCTTACCTGGTAGCCCCGGAATAGCAGGCGCGATCCCACCTGATCCACTGTCGATACGCACACTAACGGCTGGTTCGGCTCGTCCGCCCAAGAGTTGTCGAGATACATGCCTCCCCGCAAGATCGCGACATCCAGAGGATATTTCCCTCCGAACGTTAAGAGTTGCGTTGCAACCCATCTCACCACCCCGTCGTCATGATCGAGCAGCCGCCGCGCCAGTTTTGCCGCATGCTCTCCGGCCTCATCCACCACCACGCGCCGGTCGATGACAAAAAACATCCTCAGCGCCGCCTTCCTCTCCAACGCGCTCTTCTCTGCTTCCAGCGCCAGATGAAATACCGCAACGTCGATTGCCGAGGTCTTTCCCGAACTCGTCGGCAGTGAAATTGAACGCGGCCAGCCTTCCCGCGCCACTTGTTCCAGCAATCGTTGTTGCCAGGGGAACGGATGGTAGCCGTGGATTGCCTTGTAAAAACGATCAAAATCCGAAGGGGTCACTTCTCGTCCTCCTTCGCCAACGGCTTCAGGAGACCCATCCCGAAGAACCGGCCCGCGCCTGCAAGCACAGGCCCTTTCACGGGAAGAGGGAACTCCAAGGTGGCGTGAACGGCCCATCGTCCGGGAGAGAATGCACCGGCCGGCGGAACCCCCGCCAGAGCCGAGAACGGCCCGTACACGCACTTCGCCGGCTCCGGCAGCCCGGCGCGGACACAAGCTGTCATTATCAGTTCCTCCGTCCCAAAATGCTTCTTTGGGTACCGGTCCAACAGCAGGGGCGTCACCGTTTGCCAGCGGCGCGCGGCCCTTGTCCACGTTTCTGGTTTCAACGATGATTGCTTCACATCGAAGCCCGCCACTTCCAACTCCCAGTCGCCTGATTTCTCACCGAGATGAATCGATTCAATGGACGCGCATGCCCGCAGCGCGGTCCTCCGGTCCGCCCGTCCGATGGCGGCGGGTAAAATGACCGCGACTCCCATCAGACGGCCGTCGCTGTATTCGTGACCTACATTCGGCAACGCCGCGAACGCTACGTGGGGGCTAGTGGCGGGTTTATCCCCCTCATGTCCGCTTAACATGGGACTCAACGGTTTCCCTTCGCCGGCGCGGCTTAGGAAGGCATCGCGCAGCCGGCGGGTCAACAGCGTCGCGCATTCGATGGGAAAGCCCGTTCCCCTTACCTTCCGCATGACGATCATCTCTCCAAAATGTCCCCGCGCCGCCTCCGCCGGCGCATTTCTCCCGTCCAGGCGCCGGTAGCGTGTCAGCGTTCCCTGTGTGGGACGGCGGCCGAACTGGAAGGTTCTCTCCAACTCCTCCAACCGTCCCGAAGAGGCCACGCGCAGTACCTCCCGCCCGTCATCATCCGGCACGTAGCTTGCCGGACACTCCGCGTCTTCTATCGATTCCACAAGGTTCATGCGCACCAGCGAGCAAGCCCGGCCGAGCGATGCGACCCGGGACGTCAGTTCCCTCAGCGCCTTTTCGTGGCCGGCGGGGACTTCCGCCCGCGGCCACGCAAACCGTACAACCGGCGACTCCGGCCCCTGCGATGGAAACCAGCGCGGCTGCTTCGCCCGTTGCTCCGGCAGCGTGCCGCCGGATTTCGATGGGTAGTTTGTCGGGACAAAGGTAACCTCCGCCTCTGTCAGCCCCGGCGCCTTGGCCGCGATTCGCGGCGGCTCTTGCCGTTCCAGCCAGAGCAGCGCCTGCCGCTCTTGCTCGGATCCATTTCCATCGTGATACGCGGCCACGAGGGCGGAAAACAATCGTGCCGGGTGGGGCGGCCATTCCGGTTCGGCGCTGTCGCCGAAAGCGGCTGCGAAGACGCGCCCAAGAAGGTACTCCACTTCAACGATCAGCATCCGCTTCTTCCTCCGCGCTGTCGCTCATTTCCACCAGTTTGAGAAGTTTCGGCTCAGGCTCCAGGCCAATCGGCTCCTTCGTCCAACTCAGTCCCAGACTCTCCGCGTGGTTGTACAAGTTACCGAACGCTTCACGGGCCGCCGCCGGCGTGATCGCGGCCGTTTCCCGCTCTTCGGCCGTGGACCCAAGCCATTCGAATTCAGGCTGGACCACTGGCTGCAGGTGGCAGCGCGACCGCAACTGATATCCCTCTTCGATTTGCAGCGTGAGCGCATACACGCCTAGCGCCGCCACCACGGCGCGTCCGGCAACGTCCATCTCCGCTGATGGTTTCGCCCCCACCGGAAACCGAAGTTTGCGAAGCTGAGCGAATGACAACACTGCCGTCTGCCGCGCTTCCCGGAATGTAACTCCGCCGGGTTCGCCCTTCTCCACTTCCGTAATCGTCGGTGGTATGTTGCCGTGGTTGAT
>JADLBG010000608.1 GCA_020847895.1 Bryobacterales bacterium | reverse complement strand
GCGGCTGCTGCCGCGGCGGAGGGCGGCGGAACCCCGATTTGCGGCGCTGCCACGTTCGGTTTGGCCGGCGTCGAGGCGGGCGCCTGCGCTTTCGACTGGGCTTCCGGTTGAGCCTGCACCGGCGAGATAGCGGTCAGTCTTCCCGCTTTCGGGGCAGGAGAGGAGGCGGGTGAGCCGGACCGGTCCGCTACGGGCACTACGGGGGCGGCGGGGGTACGGTTTTCCGCGACAGGGGCGGGAGCCGGCAACATGCTGTCGTCCCGGACGAAGATGTTGATCTTCATGTTGATATTGAGGATGCCTTTGCCGCCCTGTTGGGGAGTAGCGGCGAGGCTTTCAATGATGAAGAAGCGCTGGGAGCGGTCGATGCGGTTGATGTACTGGACGAGGTCGCCGTAGTTGCCTTCGTAGTTGCCGGTGATGGTCATCATGGCGAGGGTGTCGGAACCTTCGACGGCGTCGAAGGCGAAGCTATGTTCCTTGGGGGTGATGCCGGAAGCCTTGGCCATGGTGGACAGTTCGGAGACGAGCGTCGAGGCGGCGGTGCGGCGGCCGAGGAAATAGGTATTCATGAAGGACTCGCCTTCCTTGACCGCCTGCTCGGATTTTCCGACGAGGACCTTGAGTTGCTCGATGCTCGCGCGCGTCTGGATGGCTTTCTGGCGGGCGGCAATGAGCTGCCGCTGAAGCTCTTCCGGGGAATCGGCCCAAGGGCGGTAAACGAGCAGGGCCGCGGCTGCGTTGGCGGCGATGAGAATGCCCAGGATGATGCGCGCGGTGGCGCGAGGATCGCGGGCGGCGGGTTTGGAGATGTTGACCGCCGCGATCTTCGATTTGAGCGCGTTGAGCTTAGAGCTTTTGGGCATAGTTCACGTTGATGCGATAGCGGAAGAGCGGCTCGCTTTGGGAAGGCGGCAGGGAATTGGCGAGGTGGACGGCCCCGAATTCAGTGGAGGTTTCGAGGCGCATCAGCATCTCGATGACGGGTTCGGAAGATTGAGCGCCGACGACCATTTCGAGGTAGACCTCGTTGTGCTGATTGACCTGGGGGCGCACCTGGATGAGGCGCACGTTGTACGGGGTGACCTTTTCGAGGTCGGAAAAGATGCGTGTCCAGGAAATTCCTTTACGGCGCAGAAGCTGATTGAGGAAGACGCTGCGCTCGATGACTTCGCCGTTTTCCGGGCGGCGGAGCGTGGACTCGAGGCGGTTCTGTTCCTGGATGAGGAGGTTGAGCTGGCGCTGGGCCTTCCCGACCTCGGCGCGCGCTTCCTTGTCTTCATCGCGGTGCATGATGGCGAGGTAGCTCAAGGCGACAAGGGAGACCATGAGGATGATGCCGAGGAGAGTGGTGGCCACCACCCACGGGCGGTCGCGGCGGAATGGCTCCGAGGAGAGGTTGATGCGGATGTTCATGCGGCCTCCGGACGGCGAGCGGCGGCAAAAGCCGGCGCCACGAGGGAGACGCCCTGAAGATAGCCTAGCAGCCCGGCGCTGTAGGGTCCAGGCATGCCGACGGGGGAGCGGAGGGGCTCGATGCGAACGTGGAGCTCCTGTTCGAGCTGGGGAGCGAAGGATTCGGCCAAAGTGCTGAATCCGCAGAGGAAGATCCGTTCCGGACGCTTCTTGAGTTCGTCTTCGATGTAGGCGAAGGTGGGGAACAGGACGGCGATGACCTCTTCGGGGGTAACATGATCGAGTTCCAGGCAGCGGAACATGCGCAGGGAGTTGTTTTCGGTAACCGCGACGCTGAGCACTTTGCCGCAGAGTTTGGCCACCACTTCGAGCGCGGTGGACTGGACCATGTTGAGCGCGGTGAGAGCGCTGATGGTGACCAGGCCCGGGTGCAGGCCCGCCATGCGCAGAGGCGCTTCGTAACGGGCAAGGATTTCGAGCGAGACGACGGCCACGACGACATCCTTCTTCTTGCCGCCGGAGGAGTGCGGCTGGACGTGGAAGGATACGGAGGCGGCGTCAAGGTCGAAGGGGACGGATTTCTTGACGCGGAAGCGAACGAGGGACATCTGCTCGGTGGGTTCACTTGGAAAAGAGTCGAAGTCGAGGACAGCCACGCGGCCGCAGTAGTCGGGGAGGATGATGGCACAGGGGCGGCGTTTTTTCTGAGCGGTTCCGTTGACCTGGGAGACGATGGTGTTCACGCCGGTGGCGAGGGCGTCCGGTTTGAGGACGTTGTCGCGGACGGGAGAGACGCTGAGGGCTCCGGGCTCGATGGGCTGGAAGCCGGAGCTTTCCGTCTTGCCGTGATGGGCCCAGGAGATGCCGGCTTCGGAGAATTCGAAGATGAATTCCGGGGGCGGCTCCTTGAGCAGATTGCGGATTTTATCGATGATGGACAAGGTGGTTCAGCCCTCGATAAATGTTACTTTATTGACCTCTTTGAGGGTGGTAACGCCGTCGCGGACCTTCTCGAGGGCGGACTCGCGGAGGAAGCGCATTCCCTCTTCCCTGGCGGCGCGTTTGACTTCCGAGCCGGGGCGGCGTTCGAGAATCATCTCGCGGATACGTTCACTCAGGTCGAGCAGTTCATGGATAGCGGTACGGCCGCGGTATCCGGCGCCGCCGCATTCAAAGCAGCCTGCGCCCTCGTAGAAGGTGACGCCGGCCCAGTCTTCGATGTTGAGTCCGCTGTCGCGCATGTACTCTTCGTCGTAGTGGAAGGGCTTCTTGCAGTGCTCGCAGATGACGCGGACGAGGCGCTGGGCGAGGATGCAATTGAGGGCGGAGACGAAGTTGTAGGCTTCGACACCCATGTTGAGGAACCGGCCGAGGACGTCGATGACGTTATTGGCGTGGACGGTGGTGAAGACGAGGTGTCCGGTGAGGGCGGCGTTGATGGCG
>JADLBG010000607.1 GCA_020847895.1 Bryobacterales bacterium | reverse complement strand
GCGCGCCGCCGGTCATCCGCGTGGTTTCGGTGTACGTAAAATCGGCCAGAAGCAGGGCCGGAGCCAGAAGCGACCCCGCAATCAACTTCTTCATGCGAACCTCCATCTTGTTCGAGCGTACCTTCTCTCCAGTGTACGCGGAAAACAGTATGGCGAAACCATCAAGCGTCGGACCGATAGCGTTTGGCTCGCCGGCAGGAACGTGTTCCCGCTCCGCCGCCCGTCGAAGTCATCGTGCGCGCCAGAACGGTACTCGCCATCAATGGTTCGCTTCATCGCGCCAAACTGCGGCGCGCCATCGACGGCTGCGACGGGCGGTTCCGGCGGAGACACTCGACGGTCCGCGGCAAAAACAAAAGCTGGCGTTCCTCCAATTGGTCGGAACGCCAGCCGAAATCTAGACACCGTCAAACCCGGAGGGGCTTGACAGGGTCGCTCCATATCAAAAGTACAGTTTGGCCGCGATCATCACTTGGCGCGGGTTCCCGGTTTGCGCCGTGATCATCCCGAACGTCCGCGCCCCCACCGTCCCGTTGGGGGCGGCCGCGTTCATGTGGTTGAACAGGTTCTGCGCCTCAAACCGTAGCTGGAGCCGCCGTACCTCGCCTCCCAACCCGATGTTCTTCAGCAGCGAGAAGTCCCACTGGCTGAATCCCGGCCCACGCATGTTGGGCAGCGTGCCCGGAACATTCCCAATCTCCATGCCCTGCGTGATCCGGAAGGACGCCGGGTTAAAATACGGCTGATAGCCGGGCGCGCCTTCCAGTGCGGTGTGGCCCGAGACATGGTTGTCGTAGGCCACTGTCGGGGTGACAAACACGGGCCGTGACCCGCGCGACTGGCCGATGTTGTACCACTGGAAGCACTGCGGGTAGAGACAGTGGATCACCAGCGGCTGCCCGGTCCGATAGGTCGTCACGCCCGCCATCTGCCATCCGCCCACTACCTTCTCGAACCCCTTCGAAGTGGAAGTTTGCGGATTTCCCAGCAGGCGCTTGCCGTGGCCCACCGGAACCTCGAACAGGTAATTGAACAGCAGTTTCTGCGAGATATCCGTGGGGGCCAGTCCGTAGATGTCGCTCATGCCCAGACCCGCCTGCGGAGCGCCTTGGCCGGCGTATCCCTGCGTGAACTGGCCGTAGTCCAGGCCACCCACGTCCTGCAGGAGCTTGCTGATGGTGTAGTTCGCCAGAAACGTGAATCCGTGCCCGAACCGGTGTTCCACCTGCACGTACCCGGCATGGTAGTTTGATGTCCCTTCCGGCGGATTCATGCTCCAGATCTCGCTCCACAGTGGATTCGTCTGGTATAGCCGCCCGAGCGGAATGGTCGGCCCCCCGGTGTTCGTGTTTGCCGGAACCTGCCCGTAGAACGGATTGGTCACCTGTGTGTTCAATGCCGTGGCCCCCAGCGGGCTCAGGATGTGGTACGCGTTCGGCAAGATGTGTAACCCGCCGCCCTCCGCAAACGGAAGCCCGCGGCCTAGATTCCCGTTGTAGTTGACCTCCACGACCCACGCCTTCTCCCCGGTCCCGATCTGCCGCTGGATCCCCAACTGGGCCACGTGCTCGTAACCCGGACTGAACAACGGATTGTTGGAGATCCACCACAGCCCCATCGTGCTCAGATTGAGCTCGTCGGTGTTATGCGTGAACGGCACATACCCGGCCCCACCCGGCATCGGCGTGCTGAACGACGCCGGGAAGGTGACGCCTCCGTCGGGTGTCCCGGGCTGCGGCAGGTGTGCGAAATCGCCATACCCGATGTTCCACGGAGCTCCGTTCATGAACACGCTGCCGATGCTCGAGAGCCACACCATGCCGTAGCCGGCGCGCAGCACCGTCCGCGGCAGGATTTCGTACGCCACCCCGAGTCGCGGCCCGAAATGATTGCGATACTCGTTGGTCGTATGCCGGCCCGAATAGTCCGATGACCCGAGCATGGCTACCCGTCCGAAGATGCCCTTCGTCAGCCATTCCGGTTGCGGCGCGCTGGCTGGCAGCCCCGCTTCCTGCGTCGCCTGCGCCCAGTTCCAGCCCGCGTTCGGCTGCCACGGCCACTTGTAGTTGTTATCCCAGAAGATCTGGCGATCGTAGCGCTCCGTGCGCGGCGGCTCGAAATCCCACCGCAATCCCAGGTTCACCGTGAACTTGCGCGTCAGCTTGATGTCGTCCTGCACAAATGCGCCGTGATAGGTCTGCAGCGAAGCCGGTCCGGCCAGTTGCGTCCCGTTTCCATTCGTCACCGCCCCCAGTTCCCAGGCGGCTAAGCCCGAGCCCGTTACCGGGTTGTTGTACGACTGCGAAACCACGTTGCGCGTTGTACTCATGAAGAACGTTCCGCCCGCCGGCGTGTTGGAGTAGTATCGCCGGTGCTCGTACCCGAACTTCAGGGTCTGCCTGCCCCACAGCTTCTGCACGGAGACGGAACCGAAGTAGTTCGTATCGTACTCGTTGCTCACTCCGCCCCCGCCTAGAGTAGTCAGCGTGTCGTCCTGCGCGACCAGGCTCGGCACCCGGTTCTTGGTGGTACCCAGCATGCCGCAAACCTGCGGCTGGAAGCCCCAGGAGCCCGCGTCCGCAACCACCGCGCTGCCGCTTACCGAGGCCAACCACACCACTCCCATCCGCAGATTCATCATCATGGTCGGCGACATGATGATGTTGTGTCCGAGCGAGGTGGTGTAAGCTTCGGAATTGGCCACACTGCTCGCCTGTAGAGGTGCGAGCCAGCCCGGGCTGCTGCTGTTGCTCCCGTACCGTGTGACCGCGAATTGCGTACTGTGCTCTGCCGACCAGTTCTGGTCCAGGCGCCCAGTGAAGACATCGTTATTCGAAGGCGTAGCCGCACTGCCGATGTAGTTCAGATCGTGGCTGGAGCCCGCCCTCGGCGTCTGGTTCGGTTGCGGATAAAAGCCTAGATATATCTTAGAAATGGGGTTGATCCGCGATGCCGGAATACGGTTGCCGGGAAACGGCTGCCGGATCACGTCGCCCCCCGAAGCCCGGCCCGTCGCCGGATCGAAAATCTGAACGGGCTTTCCGCCGTCAATCAGACTCTGTGAGAAATCGCCCTGGCGCTCCAGATCCGTCGGTACCCCGCCCAACTTGGCGTTACTGCCGGTGACGTGCCGCGTCCCCTCATAGTTAAAGAAAAAAAACGTCTTGTCCCGCCCGTTGTACAGCTTCGGGATCAGCACCGGACCGGCGAACGTGCCCCCGAAAACGTTGTCGTGAAAGGTTCCCTTGGAACGGCCGAAGCGATTCGAGTTCCAGTCGTTGGCGTTCAGTTTGTCGTTGCGAAAAAACTCGTACAACGAACCGTGAAAGGCGTTCGTGCCGGAGCGCGTAACCAGCACCACCGCGCCGCCCGACAGATGGCCGTATTCCGCCGACAGCCCGTTTGTGATCACCTTGAACTCGCCGATCGATTCGCGCGAAGGAACCGAAGGCGGCACGTTGTGATTGTAGCCGTTCGTCACCGGCACGCCGTCTATATAATACTCCGCTTGCGACGTCCGGCCACCGTTGATACGCAGATCGGTGTCGTGGCCTGCCTGTTCGGAAGTGCCGTTCACATTCGGTGCCAGCAACGCGAAGGCCAGGGCGTTGCGGCGATACTGCGGCAGGTCCTGGATGCGCTTGTTGTCGATCACCAGCCCGGACTGCACATCTTCGGTGCGCAGTAGCGGAAGCTCGCCGCTCACCGTGACGTGTTCCGCGGCTGTCCCGATCTCCATGGCGACGTTCATCGTCAGGCGGTCTCCTACTTGCAGCACAATGCCGTCCCGCGCGACCGGTTTGAAGCCGCTTTTCTGCGCCGTTAACCGGTAGCGGCCCGGTTGTAGCAGCGGCACGGCGTAATAGCCTTCATCATTAGAAGCGGTCTTTCGTGCCGTGCCCGTCTCCGTGTTGACCACCATGATGTCTGCCTGGGGTATCACGGCTCCCGAAGGATCCACCACGCGGCCGGCGATTTCCGCGTTCTGCGCGTTTGCGCCAGGCGTTAGCAACGTCAAAAGCATCATCATTCGAAATGCGCGTCTGATCTTCATGGCTCTCTCCTAACTGAGGATTGGGAACGCAAGGTCAGATCCCGGAAGATGCCCGCCGCGCGAGACTCGATCGCCCGCGCGCGGTCTTCCAGAATCGCAACCGAAGAAAAGAGGTGTTGGACGGCGGCTTCAGCCGGCTCGCTGAGCGCCCCTTCTCCCGTAAACAGAACTTCGGCCAGGCGCTGCGCGCTCCTGGCGCCTTCGAATACTTCAGCGGCCGCTTCCGGCCAAGTGGCATTCGCCCCTGCGGCCTGCTCCGGCGCGATCGCCGGGAATAGGGGCTGCACCGCTGCCCGAAACTCACTGGCTCGGCTGGCAATGCTCTCCGCGTGGTCGCGCACCATATTCTCCAGCAGCCCTGCCGGCAGCGGCCCGAGTTGTTGCACGGTCTCCGCCGGAAATGCCTCCGCGAACCGGTGCAACTCCCAGGCGTCCAACAGCCAGGCGTTGGATTTGGCCACCGCCTGGTTGGAAATCTCCGTGAGCCGGGCGCGCGGGAACTTCTTGTCGATCAACGCCACCAGGTAGTCCTGCTCGCGCCGCGCGTCGAGCAGCGTGGCCGGGCGGCCCTCCAATGGCGTGCTTCCCGATTGGGCCTCGGCGACAGTGCGGATCTCCAGCCTCAGGCTGGGTAGCGTGCGAAACGCGGTGAGCAACTCCTGTTTCTGCTCCTCCGTGTCCACCAGGCCCTGAACGCTCACCGCGTCTCCCGACCGAACCACCTCGAACGGTCCTCCCAGGCAGCGATGCAGTTGATGCAGTACATACAGCGCCTGGATCGCGAGATCCGCCGCGGGTTCCCGAGGCGGTGCAACCAGCGCTGGCGCCGTAGCGGGCTGTGGCTTCCACTCGGGAGCGGACAGGTGGTTGGGCCTTAGCTCCGTCGGTTGAGTTTCGGGGAAAATCGTGGGATCCAGGCTGGTTGCGGGCACCACATTGTAAGCCAACTCCGTCAGTTCGTACTCCTGATCGCCGTTGTCCCCCAGCACATGCAGGTTCTGCTGCACCGGATGAAAGTCTGCTTGCAGAAACACCAACTCGGCCCGGTCGAGCCGCGGTCGCGGCCCCGCCGCCGGAACCGTCGTGCGGATCACCCATGCGGGCGAGCCATCTGCCAGTTCCCGCGCTTCCACCGCCTGCTTCTTCTCGGAAAGCAGTTCCGCCCAGCGCCGGTACGACGACGCCGAGAGCGGCCGTCCATCACCCAGTCGGTTGGCCTCCAGAACTCCGGCCACCTCCTGCCAGATCCCGTCGCCTCCTCTCTGCGCCCGCCGCCCGCCGTCGCCTGTCGTCCAGGTCTCCACGGTCATGCTCTCGCGTTCCCGCTTGGTGCGCCGGCTGATGCGAATGGTCTGGTGAACAACCGGTTCCAGAACCGGGCTGAGCAGCCGGCTTTCTGCTGCTGCCGCGCCTTCATAAAGCTGGTTTGCCGAAACCGGACGCGGCGAGCTCAGGTGCAGCCACAGCAGCACGACGAGGACTGCCGCGCCCGTCAAGGCCGATTGGAACGACAGCTTGGGATACCTGATGAACGGCCGCCGCCATTCCCGCACCGTAGCATCCTCGAACACCTGTGCCACGCGGCGCTCCAGTTGCGCCGTGTCCCATCGCCCCGGCAAAGCCTCCGCCAGGTCGTTACGCAACTGCACCCCCTTGGCCATGCCGCGAGCCATATCGTCCACTTGCACGCGGCAGTTCCAACAACCTCGCAGATGGGCCTTCAACCTGCGCGTTTTCCTGTTCCCCAACTCCCCGTCCAGGAAGAGGAAGAGTTCCTCGCCGGTGGGATGCCGGAGTCCACGCAATTTGGCTCTCAGTTCACGGCTGTTCATGGGCTTGTCTGGATAGTTTCTTGGCGGCTCGCGTCAGCATGGTTTGCACGGTCGGAATACGAATCTGCAGGATTTCCGCGATCTCCCGATAACGTAGCCCTTCCAGACGCAGTTCCATGCAGCGGCGCTCGGAAGGCGAAAGACCAGCAAAATACTGCTCCAGCCGCTCCCGGCAGGCCACCGCGTCCTCGGTTCCCTGGGCCCCGTCGGCCGCCTCCGCCCCGGCCAGTTCTTCACGGGAAGGCTCTCGGCTGCTGCCGCGCTGCCGGTCGATCAGCAGGTTGTGGGCGACTTCAAAGAGCCACGCCTTCGGATTGTCGGGAATAGCCCCGCGCCGCACCACCCGCACCAGACGCAAAAACGCTTCCTGGGTGAGATCCTCGGCATCCGGCCGGTTCCCCACGCTGCTGAGCAGGTAACGGTAAATCGGCGAGCGGAGAACGGAGAAGACTTCCACTAACGTCTGCGAGAGTGTGGAGGCATCTCGAGCGCTCTCCCCTCTGCCCTGAGACAACGAGAGCACAGGGATCTCTGCGGCGCCTTCATGCATTCGTATTCATTCCGATCAATGCTGTAGACGATCAGTCGCTTGATTTTTATGACGCCCGCATGGAATTTACTGGAAGGCTGCGGCGGCTCTCAGTTCGACCATGTTCGACCAACACGTCAGAAAAAGAATTCCTCGGCGTCCGAACCAAACCTCATAAAACCATGTGAATAAGTGGGATGCAACGTTGGAAACCGATTGGTCACGTCGAAGAAGGCACGACAGAGAAAGCTTACGCATGAGGAAGCAGCAGCGCCGGAATTGGAGGTGACGGCGTGGCAGGTGCGAAGGCTGGCTCACGACCTTAGGCGCAGTCCCAAAATTAGTTCACATTCTGGACAGGGTGAAGGCTGTAGTTCCAGAGGCCAAGCGTGTCCGGTCTGACGAGATGGATCTCGCGCATTTGCTGATCGGAGATCTTGATTCCGGTGACATAGGTTTCGGGAATCAGATAGGCACTTACGGC
>JADLBG010000606.1 GCA_020847895.1 Bryobacterales bacterium | reverse complement strand
CGAGTTCGACGACTTCCTCGAGGCCCTTCTTGCTGGCGGTGTCATGGCCGTCGCCGATGACGATGAGGACGCGGCGGGGTTCGATGGGCTCGCCCTTGACGAGGCTGCGCTGGGTGCAGGCCATGTAGATGGCGTCGAAGAGGGCGGCTCCGCCGCTGGGTTTGAGCTTGAGGATGCGGTCGGCGATTTTTTCCGAGTCGCGGGTGGTGTTGACCATCAGTTCGGCGTCGGTGCTGTAGCCGATGAGGTAGCCGCTGAACTTTTCATCACCGGGGAGGAGGTTCCAGACGAGTTCGCGAGAGGCTTCCTGGTAGGTTTTCCAATGCATGCGGCTGGCGTTGGAAAGATCGAGGAGGAAGCCGACGACGACGGGCTGATTGCGCTCGCGGGAGAAGTAGCTGATTTTCTGCTTCCTGCCTTCGTCGTAGATGAGGAAGTCGTTCTTGTCAAGGTCACTGACAAAGCGGGCCTTGTCATCGGTGACGGTGACGGGAACGATCACTTCATTGACGGAGACTTTGATGTTGGAAGGCGCCGGGGCCTGCGTGGGCGTCTGCGCGGGAGCAACGCCGGTGATGAGGCCGAGAAACAGAACGCGGAACAACATAAGTGGATCGCCCTTTGATCCAGTATAAACCGGATCAGGGAATGTTCAGCGCTGGACGCGGCCGGAACCGCCGCCTTTGACGAGGGCGTGGACTTCCGCGGCGGTGAAACGGTTGAAATCGCCGGGGATGGAATGCTTGAGGCAGGAAGCGGCGACGGCGAATTCGAGCGCGGCCTGGTGATCGGGCTCGGTGAGCATGCCGTAGATGAGGCCGGCGGCGAAGCAGTCGCCGCCGCCGACGCGGTCGACGATGTGGGTGATCTCGTAATGGCGGCTGAGGAGGAACTGGCTGCGGTTGTTAAGGCAGGCGGACCAGCCGTTGTGGGAGGCGGACTTGGATTCGCGGAGGGTGATGGCGAGGGCTTTGAGGTTGGGGTAGGCGGCGAGGACCTTATCGGTGAGGATACGGTACTGTTCGCGCTCGAGTTTGCCGGAGTGGACATCGACGCCGGCTTCGATGCCGAGGGTCATCTGGCAATCCTCTTCGTTGGCGATGCCGACGCCGGTGAGGGAGAAGAGCTCGGGCATGACCTCATGGGCTTTTTTGCCCCATTTCCAGAGATTTTTTCGGTAATTGAGGTCGCAGGAGACGGTGAGGCCGAGGCCGTGGGCGGCGCGGGCGGCTTCGAGGGCGAGTTCGGCGGAGGACTGGGAGATGGCGGGGGTAATGCCGGTGACGTGGAACCAGCCGGCCCCGTCGAAGGCTTTGTTCCAATCGATGTCGCCGGGTTTGGCGAGTGAGATGGAGCTGTATTCGCGGTCGTAGACGACTTTGGAGGGGCGCTGGTTGGCTCCGGGTTCGACGAAGTAGATGCCGAAACGGCCCTTGCCGCGAACGATGTGGGAGGCGTCGACGCCGAAGCGGCGCATTTCGCCGATGAAGGCATCGGAGATGGGGTTGTCGGGAGGGAGGACGGTGACGTAGCGGGCGGGGTATCCGAATCCGCCGAGGGCGACGGCGACATTGGCTTCACCGCCTCCGAAGGTGGCGACGAATTGGGGGGACTGGAGGAAGCGCTCGAAGCCCGGAGGGGCGAGGCGGAGCATGATCTCACCGAAGCTGACGACAGGTTTCATAAAGAGAGTGATTTTACCATTTTGGGGTGGGGCAGGGGCTTCGAGGAGGTTCTTAGCGGCGGGCCCAATAGCGGTCGCGGGTGTGGACGGTGAGGTCTTTGCGGCGGGTGGTGAGTTGGAGTTTGCGGAATTCGGAGACGCGGACGGGCTGATCGGAGACATAGCCGATGCTGTACTGGTTGCGGAGTTCCTGCTGGATGGACTGGAAGACCTGATCGACGGGGTGCTTTCTGGAAACTTCGGCGTAGGCGCCTCCGGTTTCGCGGGAGAGTTTGGAGAGGGCGTAGGGATTGGCCCCGTAGCCGGAGAAGAGGATGGAATAGATGAGGGTATCGGCGCGGTGGGCGGCGTCGATGGCCCGGGAGAGCGTGGCTTCGCTGCCGTTGTCTTCGCCGTCGGTGAGGACGATGAGGGCTTTGCGGCCGGTGAGGGGCTTCATGACGTTGTCCGAGGCAGAGACAATGGCGTCGTAGAGGAGGGTGCCGCCTCCGCTGCCCTGGAACTGGAGTTCGCGGCGGCTGGGGGTATCGACGAAGGCGAGGGCATTATCGAGGTCGCGGCGGGAGGAGGTGAGGGGTTGGGTGATGACGACGGCGAAATCGAACTGCATGAGGAAGACTCTGTCTTTGTTGTCGCGGAGGACCTGGTCGAGGAAGCGGGAACTGGCTCCGCGCTCGGCGTCGAGGACGCGCTGCTGGCTGAGGCTGGTGTCGACGAGGAGGCCCAGGGTAAGGGGGAGATCGGATTCGGTGGAGAAGTAGCGGATGGTCTGGGGACGGCCGTTTTCGAGGAGGGCGAAGTCGTCCTTGGAGAGGTCATGAATGAACTGGCCCTTCTTGTCCCGGACGGTGGCGAGGAGGTTGACGACTTTGACGTCCGCGGTGAAGGTGGTTGCGGGTTCTTCCTGGGCGAGGAGGGGGAGGGTGGCGAAGGAGAGGAGGAGGCGGCGGGAGAGAGTGGGGTGCATGTGGAGGGTGGGACGTGCCGGGTAACGGGGAGGTTGCGGGGGTGAAAACTATTAAGTTTTTCAAACGTAGGGGTTTTGGGGGCTGGGGGAAGGAACGTTGCCGGGGAATGGGGCATCCACCAAGAGTGGAGGCGGATATGAGCAACCGGGAAAGAAAATACAAAGAGATGGCAAGAAACGCGGCGATGGCCCTGGCGGCGTTTGTGGCGTTGCCGGCGTTTGGGCAGTATGGGCCGCCACCGTCGTTCCGGCAGGAAGCGTTGGATCCGCTGGTGGGGCAAATCGCTTTGTATCCGGATCCTTTGCTGGCGCATGTGTTGACGGCGTCGACGTATCCGGAGCAGATTCCGGGGGCGGCATCGTGGGCGAGCGAGCACCGGTATCTGAGCGGGGCGCCGCTGGCGCGGGCGATTGCGGAAGACCGGTTGCCGTGGGACTACAGTGTGCAGGCGCTGCTGCCGTTTCCGAATGTGCTGGACATGATGGCCGGGGATATGGGGTGGACGCAGCAACTGGGGAATGCAGTGCTGGCGGACCGCGCGGGGGTGATGGACGCGGTGCAGCGGATGCGGCGGCAGGCGCTGGACAACGGGTATCTGCGGAGTTCACCCGAGGAGCGGGTGGTGGTGGATAACTACGGGCAGATTCAGATTCTGCCGGCGCAGGACGGGTATTATTACGTGCCGGTATATAATCCGCGGGTGGTATATGTGCGGCCGCGGCCGGGGATCCGGATTGGGGTAGGGATCACCTTTGGGCCGCGGATTTTTCTGGGGGCGGCATTTGCGCCGTATGGATGGGCCGGTCCGGGGTTTGACTGGCGGGCGCACACGGTGATCATCGACCGGCGTCCGTGGGAGCGGAACTGGGCGAACCGTGAGCGGTATCAGTACCGGTATACGGCGCCGCCGCCGCGGGCGGCAGGTCCGCGGGTGGAGCGGCATGAGCGGGAAGTGAAGGACCATGGCGAACGCGGCCGGGGGAAGGGTGAGGAGGAGCGGGGGCGCGGGCACGAGCGGCGGCAGTAATGCCTTGGCGCGGGCAAAAATAGAGTATCATTTTCCGGTAGACGCGCCGGCTGGAGGGCAATTTGTCAGAGGCAACCGCGCCAGGCTCACCCGATCCCTCTCTCGATAGCACGCTTCCGGCAGGAGACGTTCCGCCGCAGGCAACAATAGGCCCTTACCAACTGCTCCAGATGATCGGCGAAGGGGGAATGGGGGAAGTCTGGCTGGCGGAACAGAGCCATCCGGTGCGCCGCCGCGTTGCGGTGAAGCTGATCAAAGCCGGCATGGATTCGCGCGAGATCATTACGCGCTTCGAATCGGAGCGGCAGGCGCTGGCGCTGATGGATCACCCTTCGATCGCCAAGGTTTTCGATGCCGGGTCGACTGATCGGGGGCTTCCTTACTTTGCCATGGAATATGTGCGCGGGCTGCCCATTACCGCCTATTGCGATGACCGCCGGTTGACCGTGGCCGAGCGTTTGAAGTTGTTTATCCGGGTTTGCGAGGGTGTCCAGCATGCGCACCACAAGGCGATCATCCACCGTGACCTGAAGCCTTCCAACATTCTGGTGGCGGAAGTGGACGGCAAGCCGCAACCCAAGATCATCGACTTCGGTGTCGCCAAGGCGCTTTCCCAACGGCTCACCGCGGCGACCATGTTCACGCGCGCCGGATCCATCATCGGCACGCCGGAATACATGAGTCCGGAACAGGCCGGCAGCGCGGGGGAGGACGCGGACACGCGGGCCGATGTGTACTCGCTGGGCGTCATTCTCTACGAGTTGTTGGCGGGCGCGCCTCCGCACGAATACCGGAACCTCGGCCTCGAGGAAGTGCTGAGGAAACTGCGCGAAGAAGATGCCCGGCCGCCCAGTTCGAGGGTCCGCGGGATGGGCGAGGAGTCCACGGCCGCGGCCCGCCGCCGGCAGACGGAACCGCGCAGGCTGACGCGGCAATTGCGGGGCGATCTGGATTCGATCGCGATGAAGGCGCTCGAAAAAGAGCGGGGCAGACGCTACGGCTCGCCATCGTCACTGGCGGCGGACTTGGAAAGGTATCTGAGGAACGAGCCAATTGCGGCGCGTCCGGCCGGAGTGTTGTACCAGGCACGAAAGTTTGTTGCGCGCCACCGCGCCGGAGTGGCGGCGGGCCTGGCCCTTGTGGCATTGCTCGCCGCCTTCGCCGTGACTCAGGCGTCGCAACTCAGACGGATCACTAGAGAACGTGATCGCGCCGACCTGATTACGGACTTCATGATCAGCATGTTTCGTGTGTCGGACCCAAGTGAAGCGCGGGGTAGAAGCGTGACGGCGCGTGAAATTCTGGACCAGGCCTCCAGCGGCATCGATACCGGGTTGGCGAACGATCCGCTGCTGCGGGCGCGCATGATGCAGATCATGGGGACGGTATACGCAAACCTCGGGATCTATTCGCAGGCGGAGTCGCTGTTTCAGCGGGCTGCCGCGATCCGCGGAACCGCGCTCGGGCGGGAGCATCCCGAAACACTGCGATCGGTGAATAGCCTGGTAGATGCCGTTTTCCGGCAGGGACGCTATGCCGAGGCGGAGAAGATGGCCCGGGCATCGCTTGAAGTGGAGCGGCGCGTTCTTGGGCCGGAACATCCGGAGACCTTGAGTCTGATGGACAGTATGGCTGGGATACTGGACAAGGAAGGGCGCTATCGGGAGTCGGAGCGGATGCTTCGCGACACGCTCGCCGTGGAGCGGCGGGTACTCGGTGCGGCCAATCCAGCCACGCTGCGGTCCCAGGACCATCTTGCGTCGTTGTTGAGGGGCGCGGAGGCAGAGAAACTGAGCCGGGAAGCGTTCGAGACTCGAAGGCGTGTTTTGGGTCCCAATCATCCGGAAACGCTGGCATCGATGAATAACCTGGCAACCGTTGTGGCCGATCGAGACGAGGCGGAGAGGTTGATGGTGGAAGCGATACAGATCGAGCGCCGTGTTCTTGGTCCGGACCATCCGAATACCCGGAAGTCTATTCGCAACGCGGTGATTTTGGCCATGCGCAAAGGGAAGTACCGGGAGGCGGAGAGTTTGCAGAATGACCTGCTCGAAGGCCTGCGCCGGACTCTGGCTCCGGCGGATCCGAGGATAGCCGCCGGTTTGTATACGCTGGGCTGCATTTACGCGCGATCCGGGCAGCGGGAACGCGCTATCGCTTTGATTGGGGAGGCGCTGCGCGGCGGGTTTACGCCTTTGGCGGAAAAGCTTGAACAGGATCCGGATCTGGCGTCTCTCAAAGGCGACCCACGCCTTCGGCCGCTCGAAAAGTACAGGCAGCCGGACGCCGGGAAACACTAGGAGCCGGGAGACAGAGTGCCTGCCTCGGCTTAGCGGAAGGTGACGAAGCCCCAGTGTTCGGGGACGTGCATGTTGATGACGCCTTGAGGGGACCAGACCCAGTTGTCTTCCTTGGCTCCCGGGGGTTTGGGGGAGGGCCATTCGACGCGGGAGAAATTGACGCGCCAGGTGTCGCCGGGTTTGGGGGGGAGGCTCATGCGGGCGCGTGGGTTGAAGGCGGACCAGGGGAAGGCGATCTCGAGGGTCCAGCCGGTGTCGTGGTCCCGGGGGTTGTTGAGGGTTCCGTTGACGTGGACGGCGGTGCGGAGGCCGGGGATTTCCCAGGAGTTGTCGGCCTTGCCGCCGTCTTTGTAGGGTTTGGGAAGGAAGAGATCCCAGCCGGTGTTGAGGGCGTTCATTTCGAATTCGAAGTATTCGAGGGTGTCGCCGTTGGGGTCGATGAAGACTTCGAAGTCGTTGTCCTGAAAGATGACGGAGTCGTGGCGGGTGAGGGTGGCGGAGACGTTGGGTTCCTCGAGTTCGGCGGCGATGTAGAAGTATTGGGAATCCCAGAGCATTTTGGCGCGGGTGCGGAAGCGGGGTTTGGGGCGGCGCGGGCCTTCGATATCGACGAAGCCGGTGGTCCAGGGGGCGGCTTGCCAGGCGGGGTCGTCGAGTTTGCCGTCGATGCGAAGGGGCGCGGAGGCGCGGGGGGAGGAGTAGGCATAGGGTTTGGTTGGGGCCTGGGGGAAGGCCGTCGCCGCGAGCAGGAGCAGGGTAAGGATTCGCATGATTTGGTTGCCGTAGACTGTCAATTATGTCAGTGAACACATCGCGGCGCTTGTTTCTTGCGCAGGCTTCGGCGGCGGCGGCCATGGGGAGCGAGGGGAAGCAGAAGATCGTGTCGGTGAAGGCCGCTCCGCTGAGGCTGCTGCCGGCGTCGCGGTTCGGGACAAAGAAGTTCACCTCGGACTATGATCCGGCGCGGTTCCGGTGGTTCGGTCCGTTCTCGCAGTTGACGGGGGCGATCCTGGTGCAGATCAAGACGGACCAGGGGTTGACGGGGTACGGGATGGGCGGCGGGGGGACAGCGGCGATCCACATCATCGAGCACCATCTGCAGGATCTGTTGCTGGGGGCGAATGCGCTGAACGTGG
>JADLBG010000605.1 GCA_020847895.1 Bryobacterales bacterium | reverse complement strand
CGCAAAGAAACCGCTCGATGACGTCATGATTGTACGCTGATGTGTTACCTTCGTCTTTCTATGGCTTTTGAATCCGACAAGACGATGTTCGAGATCTACCGTGAGAAGACGTACACAGGGAAGTACCGTGTGGTGTATTTTACCGAGTTGCAGGATCACAACAAGGAGACGGAGATCAACCGGGCAATGGCGGGAGAACATTACATGGACGGATTCGTGAAGAACTTCAAGAAGGACGACGCGAAGGAGATCATCAACGGGCTTTTGGACCGGATGAACAACGGCGAACCGATCACTCCGGAGCAGTTCGCGAAGTCGCTGGGCGACCATCTTTCGAGCTAAGGGGCGCGGGTTGCAGGTCACGAGGTTTCCGTCCTTGAATGAGGCCCAGTTTCTGGGCTGCGTGAGCGCGTTTTCCGATAGCCTGACAGGCGAGTTGAATGCGGGTGTGACGTTTCTGCGGCGTCTCGAGGGGGAGCGGAAAGGCTCCGCCTTCGCCTTCGAGATGAAGATGGACCGGCACCGCTACGGGGCGTTGATCATACTCGAGCGTTGGGCGGACCTGGCGCGGGCGTTCGCCGGGCATGCGGAATTGGGAGTCTACCAGGAGATGTTCGATTCGGCGGCGGCGCGGGTGGAGGCGGCGCGGAATGTGCTGGAGCGGGCCAATCAAGTGGTGGACGCGGCGGACCACTACGGGCCGGAGATTATCGAAGCGTGCCGGATGGCGTTCGATACGGCGGCGAAGATCTTCGAGGGAGAGCAGGCAGCGGCGGCGAAGGCGGCGGCGCTGGGGCCGATGCAGCCGGAGGAGTACCGGGAATACCGGCGGGTGTTTCTGGGCGATTTGGGGGCGCGGTAGGGTCAATTGAATTTGGCGGCCTTGGCGATGAGTTGCGGGGTGGCGGTGGTATCGCCGGGGCGAGGGGCGCCGGGGTGGATGCACTTGGCGGGGCAGCCTTCGGCGGCTTTGACGAGGTCGGCGAAGGCGCCGAGTTTGGGGTCGGAGATGTAGGCCTGTTTGTTGCCGTCGTACAGGAAGAGGCGGGCGTTGACCTTCATGCAGTCGTTACAACTGGTGCACAGGTATGAGTCGATATAGGGATCGGCGGCAGGGGAAGGCTCCTGGGGTTTGGCGGGTTGAGTTTGGGCTTGGGGTTGAGGCTGAGGCTGAGGTTGGGCTTGGGGTTGAGGCGCGGGGCGAGGAGGAAGCGGGGTGGCGAGCAGCGAGGCAGGGAGGGACTCGCGGCTCATGAGGGCGGCGACCAGGCGTTGAATGGCTTCGCGGGCTCCCTCCTGGCGGGCTTGCCGCGCGGCAGCGGCGGAAGAGGCCTCGAGTTCCTTGCGGAGTTGAGCCGCGGAGGCTTCCCCGGCCATGTCGCGGAGGGTCTTCCAGGACTGGAGATGCCGGCGGCAGAGGTCGACCAACCCGGCGGTGACGAGGGCGCGCTGAAGGAGTCCGTTGGAATCGGCAAGCCAGATGTAGGGAAGGCCTTCGGAGGCGGGTTGCTCGAGGAAGGCGGTAAGTTCCGCCTGGCTCGGGTCCCAGGCGCGCGGAGGAATCACCTGGAAGTGACCGCGGTATTGCGGCAGCATGGCAGCGGCGTGAGCAGGCGTGACCGCGTCCTTCCATTCGAACAGGCCGCCTCCCTCGCGCGCGGCGGACAGGGTCACGGATTTCCAGGGCGCTTCGGCGGATTCATGGAGCAGGCGGAAATGGGCGGAGAAACTGGTCCCGGAATCGGGATGGTAGAGAAAAGGCGGCAACGGAGACGGGTGAACGGAAAGCAGCGCGAGAGCGGGGCGAGTGGCGGCGGCCATGGCAGCGAGGCAGCCGTTCAGATGGGCGGTTTCGGTGAGGGAGGAGCAGGCGACGAGGGCATCCTGGTGGGCGATGGCGAGGGAGGCGAGGTCGGGCGAGGCGGGGTCCCAATCTCCATCATCGATGACAAGGATCTGCACGGGGCGGCCGGAGCGGAGGAGGCGGGCGAGGTCATCAAGCCGGGTAGCGGCCAGAGAGGCGGCGGATTGGCAGGCCACGACTACGGGAACGGCGGCGAGTTCGTCCCCGGTAGCGCCGCGCCAGTCAAAGCGCTGGAGGCGTTCTTCATGCGTTTCGGGGTGGAAGGCGCCTTCGGATTCGAGGCGGGCAGTACGGATGGCGCGGAAGAGAGCGGCCATCTGATGGAGGATCCGGTCAGAGAACCGGAGGACGCCGGAGACGCCGTCGCCGTTGGGAATGGCGCAGCCTCCGGCGGCGGCGATGCCGGGCTGAGCAGAGATTTCCTGTTCGGGAAGCAGGACCCAGAATGCGGGGCCATCCCTGGCGTCGCGGAGGTAGAGTTCGAGAGCCGCGAGCGCCTCTTCGATACGGCGGCGGCGCTCGGGTTCCATCCGCGGAGGGGCGATTGGCTTGCGGAGCGCGGCGGAAAGCGAGGTGGCGTCAAAGAAGAGGCGGCCTTCGGCTCCGAAGGTGGAGGCCACGGCTTCGGGGGACTTGGCCTGCGGGGTATGGCTGTCATCGACCGCGAGAAGATCACGGAGGCGGGAGCGGAGGCGAGTGACTTCGGCGGCAAGGCGCTGGCGCGCGGGACGTCGCGCGGAGGCGAGCAGGGCTCCGTGGAGGACGGGGAGGGCGGCGGCATCGGCAGGCAGAAGCACGCCTTCGGAAGGCAGCGGCGAGGGAACGTTTCCGGCTCCGATCTGCTCGCGGGCGGCGGCCATCGGGATGGAGCCCGTACGGGCGGCCAGGTCGCGAAAGGAGCAGGCCAGGGCGTCCATTGCGGGGGAAGGCAGCAGATCGGCGAGGGACGAGATGGCGGGGGATTCCCCGGCGCTCAGATGGATAGGGAATTTCAGATCGTTTATTCGTTTTACGACGGCGGGTTGAGGCAGCGGGCTTGCGTGCGGGTCTCCTCCGGCAAGGTGAAAGGTAAGCAGCTTGTCACGCCACCGGCTCGCTTCCGGCGAATCCGGGGATTCGGCGGGCAGAGTGAATTCGGTGGTTTCTTGCGCCGTAAGAGTCATTTCGTTCACGGGAATCCTCATTAGACCAGGAAGCGCTCCAGAGCCTTGTCGAGCGCCGCCACCTTCTCCGCCGATGTCTTGCCGAGCCCTTGGGCGGTCTGATGGTCGTAGCGGAAAGAGCCGCCGGAGCGGTAGAAGAGGCCGATGGTAAAGACGTCCTCGCGGTCGGCGAGAGCGCGGGCGGCGGAAAGATCCGACGGGTCATGTTCGACGCGATTGGGGAAGGCGCGCATCATGTTGGGATCGAGGTTGATGCCGTCAGGGTGGGTCATCATGAGGACTCGGGAAGGGTCCTCCTGGGCTTTGGCGAAGATGTTCGAGGTGAAGTGCGGGCAGCGCTGGAATACGCGGACGAAGGAAGCGCCCTTGTGTTCGTAGGCGGCTTTGATGGTGGCGTAGAGGTGAGGCGGGTTCCAGTCAACGGTCTGGGCGACGAAGGAGGCGTTGTGAATACCGAGAGTAACGGAGATGGGATTGAGAGGAGGAAGCTGCGAGCCCTGGGGATGAGTGTTCGAATGCTGCCCGATGGGAGTGGTGGGCGAAGTCTGCATTTTGGTGAGCCCATAGATGTTGTTGTCGAGCAGCAGGATGGTCATGTCCATGTTGTAGCGGATGGCATGGATCCAGTGGGCGGTGCCGATGGCGCAGCAATCGCCGTCGCCGGTGACCACGAAGATGTTGAGATCCGGGCGGCGGCTCTTAATGCCGCAGGCGACGGGCAGTGCGCGTCCATGGAGGCCATGGAAGCCGTAGGTTTTCATGTAATGGGGGAAGCGGCTGGAGCAGCCGATGCCGGAGACGGTGACCGTGCGCTCGGGGGGGAGTTGGAGGTCGCGGGCAAGACGCTGGACGGCTCCGAGGACGGAATGGTCGCCGCAGCCGGGGCACCAGCGAGCCTGGGCTCCGACGTAATCTTCGAGGACGCAAACTGTTGGTTTCGGCTCGAGTTCCCACTTTTCGGCGAGTGTGTTCATTGCTGGTCTCCTTTGCGGGATTGCCGGGCGATGGCGTCCAGTCTACGGCCGAGTTCCTGTTCGATCATGCCGGGGGGAAGCGGACTGCCGGGGACGCGGGACCAGCAATCGATGTCGATCAGGGTTTGGGCGCGCAGAAGTTGAGCGAGCTGCGAATAGCGCCGGGTCTCGGGCGTGAGGTAGGGTTTGCCCGTCTCGTCGCTGTAGTTGATTTCGACGGTCATGACGTGGTGGAAGCGCGAGAAGATGCGCTTCAGATCGGGCTCGAGGGGGGAGAGGAAGCGGAGGTGAAGAGAGGAGACTTTCGCGCCTCGAGCGCGGAGGCGGTCCACCGCTTCCTCGATGGCCCCGAGAGTGGAACCCCAACCGACCACCAGGAGGTCGCCTTCCTCGCCGCCGTGGACTTTGGGGGCGATGAGGGAACCGGCGAGGACGGCGAGTTTCCGGCTGCGCATCTCCATGGAACGCTGGTTGATGCCGGATTCGTAGGCGACGTGGCTGTACTCGTCGTGGGCAAGGCCGGTGAGAACGTACTGGCCGTGTTTCTGGCCGGGAATGGGGCGGGGGGAGAGGCCGGTATCGGGATCCCAGGCAAAGGGGGCGACTTCGGGATCCCAATCGCTCTGATCGACGGGGGCGGCGAGCCAGGATTCGCTGACCTCAGGTTTGGGGAAGGGCTGCTGTCCGGTGGCGAGGTTGGCGTCAGAGAGCACCATGACGGGAGTGCGGAACTCTTCGGCGAGTTTGCGGGCGGTGACCATGAAGTGGAAGCACTCTTCAATGGTGGCTGGGGCGAGGATGATTTTGGGGCTGTCGCCCGGGGAGGCGTAGAGGGCGGCGAGGAGATCGCCCTGTTCGATTTTGGTGGGCAAGCCGGTGGAGGGCCCGCCGCGCTGCACGACGACAATGACCAGCGGCACTTCGGCCATGACGGCAAAGCCGATGAATTCGGTTTTGAGGGCGAGGCCGGGGCCCGAGGTGATGGTGACGGCGGTGCGGCCGGCGTAGGAGGCTCCGATGGCGAAGCCGATGG
>JADLBG010000897.1 GCA_020847895.1 Bryobacterales bacterium | reverse complement strand
GCGCGCCGCCGTCGCTCCAGGAGGCGAAGGTGTAGCGGGCGCCGTTAGAACCCTGGGGAGTGGTGACATTGACGGAGTGGCTGGAGCCCGGGGCCCACTGGAAGGATTGGGGGGAAGAGGCGTAGGAAGCGCCGTCGACGGTGATGCCGAGGCCCGCGGGGTTGGTGGTGACGGTGATGGGAACCTGCTGCTGCACCTGGGTGATGGAAATCGTGTTCCCCGTGGTCGTTACGGGGGTGATTCCCTGTCCGTTCGGATCCGAGGCGACTCCAGAGGACATAGTAATCGCCGTCGAAGTCTTGCCAGTGGAGGCGGAAAGAGTTACTACCACCGTAGCCACCACGCCGTTCGACATGGTCGTGGTATTGAAACCGAACACAAGGCAATTCAACGATCCCGACACAGGGTTGCAGGTGACGGTCTTGCCGGCGGCGGCAGCCGCGGTTCCCGTGTTCACCGTAATGGAAGACACGTCCGCGGCGGAATATCCCATGCTCCACTGCAGGGAGGCAGGAAGAGTCGAACTGCTGGTGAGTGTGATGTTGAGATTGACGGTAGATCCGGGTGTCCCGCCGCCGGAGGAGAGCGCGAGGGTGACACCTTGGGCAAAGAGGGGATTGGCGCAAAGAATGAAAACAGCGAGGGATAACAGTTTCAGGGCAGGAGACGAAAAGATGCGCCGTGGAGACCGCTTGGCGGATATTAGCTGGTCGTGCATAGGGGAGTAGTTCTAAGAGAGATCATCGGCAGTACCAGCGGTTGTCTCTGTTGTAGCGATGGGGGGTAGTCCGCGACAAAAAGAGCTGAGGGCGGGCGGGAAGGTTCCCTAGGGTCTCGGTGAGCGCACCTAAAGAGCGGGAGGCTGGGCATACGTTTCTCCACGGGGACTTCGCCGGGAAGACGGAGAGCCCGCTTGACGGCGGGATGGGGACTGCATGCTGAAACAATAGTACCAGAAAATGTTTTAAGCCGGCCGTTCCGCCGGGGCGGCCTACCAGTTGTCGCAATCAGTGTTATCTCTTTCTCTTTACTTGTCTTACGGAAAGGATTGAGGGTTCGGCAGAGCAATTAGAGGACCAGAGCAATAACACATGAGTTATCAACATGTTGTATATTACAATTTGGTTACCTATACTCCCACTCGGTAGTTTTTACCAGGGCCATCGGAAAAAAAGCGCAGATCCGAACCGGCCGGCGCAAAGTTACAGCCCGAAGAAATCGATTTGGAAACAATCTCTGATTTCAGGATTCTGCGCCGGAAAGAGCCACCCTGCCGGTACCGTTAGAGCCCAAGAATTCATTTTGGTGGTTCAATTGCACTAAACTTGGCCGCCGGAAACCGACGGATGACGAAAGTGCGAGCTTCCACTGGGCGCATGTCGGACTCGTTGGCGAGTGGTTTCGAGAATTAAAGCGTTGGGGGAGGACTTTTCCTGATGGAGCGGCGTTTGTCGCCACGGTATCATCTCCAACTCGGTGTGCGCATCGTGGCGGTGGACAATGATCCTGTCAATATCCCGGCCCGAACCTGCAACATCAGCCGTAACGGTGTCCTTCTTCACTGTTCCGCTGATCTTGTAGTCGGACAAAAAATTGATTACCTGATCGACCTCTATCCCGACCGCCACCTGCAAGTGCGGTGTAAGGGGAAGGTGGTGAGATGGGTCACCAGTCCCTCCGACTCGCTGGAAATTAAGCTCGAATGCGCGATCGCCGTCACCATGGAAACCTATCAGTGCGTGCGGGAGTTTCCAGAGTTCCTCTTCGACCAGCAACTCCAGGAGGAAACTCAGATGCCGGTGCGCGCCTACATCTGAGCCCGGGTGAATTTGCGCAAGCGCTATCCGGCGACCTGCGCCCACGGGCGCATCGATTCAGATTTGGACGCCCAGTCTTTGGATTCCTCCGGCTCGCGGGCTGGAGGGGCAGCGGCGCTTTGCTGATCCTCGAGTCCCAGCTTCTTCATCTTATAAAGCAACGCTTTGTAATCCACGCCAAGCATGGAGGCAGCCTGCTTCCGGTTCCAGCGTGTCTTGTTGAGCGCGCCGAGAATCACTTCCGCTTCCATCTTCCGTTGCGCTTCGGTGACCTTCTCCATGGAAGGCTTAGGCGCTTCGGCCAGGACGGCCGGTTCACTGCTCGGGGGCGCCATGGCCGCGACACTCTCCCGCGGCCGCATGCGCGAATGCAGGTCTTCGGTCAGCATCGCGGCATCACGGATCACCAGGAACTTGCGCATGAAATTCTCGAGTTCCCGGACATTGCCCGGCCAGCGATAGGACGTGAGCGCGTCGAGCAGGGAGCGCGTCATCTCCGGTGGTTCAGTTCCGGAAACTGCATGCTTGGCGAGGAAGAGCTGGCAAAGGGCGGGGATTTCATCCATCCGTTCGCGCAGCGGAGGGACACAGACATTGATCACGTTGAGGCGGTGATAAAGATCTTCACGGAAACGGCCGCCTGCGATGGCCCGCTCGAGATCACAGTGCGTCGCCGCCAGAACACGGACATTGACGCGCACCGTTTCCCTGCCGCCGAGGCGCTCGAACTGCTGATCCTGCAGCACCTGCAACAGCTTCGCTTGAAGTTTGAAATCCATGTCGCCGATTTCGTCCAGCAGCAGCGTGCCCGTATCGGCCAGGTCAAACTTGCCCGGCTTGCTCTTGAAAGCTCCGGTGAAGGCGCCTTTCTCGAACCCGAACAGTTCGCTCTCGACCAGTTCGGAGGGCAACGCGGCACAATTCAGCTTGAGAAACGGGCGGTTGGCCCGGGAGGAGTTGGCATGCAGAAAGCCGGCCACCAGTTCCTTACCCGCCCCCGTCTCCCCTTGAATGAGAACCGGCGCGTCCGATGCGCCGATCTGCTTGAGGTACGGCGTCATCCGGCGCATCCAGGCGCCGCTGATGAGAGATTGACCGGCGGCGCCGTTCTTGGGTGAAGATCCCTTGCCCGCGGCTTCCGGCGCGTAGGGCGCGGCGCCAACAGGCGAGGCGGAGAGCGCTTTCTCGATAGCCGCGGCGAGTTCGGCGTGGCTGACAGGCTTGGCGAGAAAGTCACTGGCGCCGCCCTTCATGGCCTCGACGATGGTGGGCGTGCTCGAGGCGCCGGAAAGCATCACCACCGGCAGATCTTTGTGAGAGCGGCGTAATTGTTGCAGCGTGACAAGCCCGTTCTTGCGTGGCATGACCACGTCCATCAGGACCAGGGAAACGTTGCCGCCGAAGTTATCCAGATACTCCAGCGCCTCCTCGCCGTTTTCCGTGTTCTGCACGTTGTAGCCCTGGCAGCGGAGCAGCACCTCGAGGTAACTTCGTACTTCCGGTTCGTCTTCGACGACGAGAATTGTTTCATT
>JADLBG010000604.1 GCA_020847895.1 Bryobacterales bacterium | reverse complement strand
TGCTGGACGAAATCGAGAAGGCGCATCCGGATGTGTACAACATCCTGTTGCAGGTGTTTGAAGACGGCCAGTTGACCGATGGATTGGGCAACACGGTGGACTTCAAGAACACGATCATCATCATGACATCGAACCTGGGAGCGCGGTTCCTGGACAAGAAGTCGCCGATGGGCTTTGCGGCTCCGGTGGGTCCGGGGATGGCTCCAAAGGTGGAAGAGCAGGTGATGAGCGAGGTGAAGCGCGCCTTCAATCCGGAGTTTTTGAACCGCCTCGATGAGACCATCCTGTTCAGCCCGCTGTCGGACGAAGACCTGTTGAAGATCATCGAACTGCTGGTGGGGCAGGTGAATCTGAACCTGGTTTCGAAGCAGTTGACCATCCGCCTGGCGGTGGATGCAGCGCGGTATATTCTGGAAAAGACGTGTACGGACCGCAGTTACGGCGCTCGCCCGTTGCGGCGCGCCTTGCAGAAGTATATCGAAGACCCGCTTTCGGAGGCCCTGATCCAGGGCTCGATCGCGCGGCCGGCCGAGTTGGAAGTATATCTCGGCGACACGGGACTGTTCCTGCGACAAATCAAGGAGCAGGCAGAGGTTACAGTACCCGAAACAGAACCCGAACCCGGTGTGCCGCTGTACCTTTTCTAAACGGAACTTAGACAACAATGTCGGAATTTGTCGAGGCGCCTCCGAGTACCTCCGTCCCTGGCGAAGCGGAATCCCTGCGCCGGAGGGTGGAGGAACTGGAAGCCCAACTGGCGCAATCGCAGAAGATGCTGGCGATCGGGTCACTGGCGGGGGGCGTGGCGCATGATTTCAACAACCTGCTGACAGCGATTGTCGGCTATGTGAGCCTGTTGCGGGAAGAACCCGCGGCGCCGTGCCATGTAGTGGACGCGCTGGAGGTGATTGAGAAGGCGGCGGACCGGGCGTCGCAACTGACGATGCAGCTTTTGGGATTCGCGCGGCGCACGTCGCCGAAGCGGGTACGGATCGATCTGCATCAGACGCTGACGGAGGTTGCGGATCTCTTGCGGCATACCATTGACAAGAACATCCGCATCGAACTGCAATTCGAAGCGGCGCCGGCGCATGTGATGGGGGATCCGAGCCAGATGTTCCAGGTGTTTCTAAACCTGGCATTGAACGCCCGGGATGCGATGCCGGATGGGGGTACGCTGACGCTGGCAACCTCGACGGCGCGAAAGCACGTGAAGGTTTCGGTGATCGACAACGGGACCGGCATTCCCATTCACCTGAGGGAGCGGATTTTTGAGCCGTTCTTCACGACCAAGGCTCCCGGCAAGGGGACGGGGATGGGGCTGACGGTGGTGCAGAGTATCGTGCGGAGCCATGGAGGACGGATCGAGTTGGAGTGTGATCCGGGGACGCGGTTCCACCTGCTGATGCCGCTGGCATCGGAGCGCAGTTTGAAGCATGCCGGGGATGGGACGGCGGCTCCGTCGCGAGGGAAGGGATCGGTGTTGGTGGTGGACGATGAGGAGGTGGTGCGGCAGGTCGCGGCGAGGATGTTGAAGAACCTCGGCTACCACGCGATCTGCCTCGGGTCATCGCGGGAGGCGGTGGAATATTACCGGCGCCGCGGCGCGGACATCGACATGGTGATTGTGGATTTGATCATGCCGGAGTTGAGCGGGAAACAGGTGTTCGAGCAATTGCGCGAGATCAACCCGAGGGTGAGGGTGGTGCTGTCGAGCGGATACAATCAGGACGCGAGTGTGGATGCTCTGATTGATGCGGGGGCGAAGGCATTTCTTCAGAAACCGTACCGTCTGGCGCAGCTTTCGGAAACCGTTAGCGCGGCGATGAAACCATGACGGAGCGTATTTTTCCGGACTTTTACGGTAATTCGGGCGTTGCCCAGGCGCTGCGGAACATGATCCGGCAGGGCCGGGTTCCGCAGACTCTACTGCTGGCTGGTCCGGAACGAGTGGGGAAAGCAACGCTGGCGCGGCGATTCGCGGCGGCTCTGCTTGGGGACACGGGGAAGATAGAACAGGACGATTTGAGCCTCGAGGGCAACGTCGAAAGGCTGGCGGAGCGGGAGAAACTGCCGAGCGAGAAGCGGGCCGACGATCCGCTGGTGTTCTCGGCGCATCCGGATTTCCTGACGTTCCCGCCGGACGGGCCGCTGCGGCAGATTACGATCCAGCAGATGAGGCTCTTGAAGGAGCGGGCGCAGTTCAGTCCTCTGAAGGGGCGGCGGCGGGTGTTTCTGATCGACCACATTGACCGGGCGAATGAACAGGCGGCGAATTCGCTGCTGAAGATTCTGGAGGAGCCGCCGGCGCACCTGGTGGTGGTGATGACGGCGGAGAATTTCGCGGACCTGTTGCCGACGATCCGGTCGCGTTCGCTCATTTTTCATATGACGGCGCTGAGTGATGAAGAGATGGCGGAATTCGCGAAGACGCGCGGATGGAGTGTAACGGAACGCCGGGTGATGCTGGCGGCTGGATCTCCGGGGCTGGCGGTGACGCTTGATCTGGAGTCATGGGATACGCGGCGGACGCGGATGGTGACGCTGCTCGAGGTGGCGAGCGGGCAGGCTCATTTTTCGGCGTGGGTGAAGCATAGCGAATCGATTTCGGCGAGCAAGACGGAGAAACTGGAGTTCTACCTGAAGACACTGTACATGCTGCTGGAAGATGTGCTGCTGTTGCGGGAGGGTATCGCTCCGAAGCGGAACCCGGACTTGCAAGGGCAGCTTTCGCGCATCGCGGGCGGGACTACGCTCGAGTGGGTGAGGAAGGCGACGGAGAAGGTGGACGAATTGGTGGAGTTCGCGCGGCGCAATGTGCAGAAGGGAGTGGCGCTGGACGCGTTCGCGGTGGAGTTGCGGAAGACGGCGGGGTGACTGGCAAAGATTGCCAACTAGGGCTACGATCCATTGTAGAGGTTCCTTGTGCCCACGCGAAACATTAATTTGACCGACCACCTGGACAAGTTCGTCGAAGTCCATGTGAAATCCGGCCGCTATGGGAATGCCAGTGAGGTGGTGCGGGAAGGTTTGCGCCTTCTGGAACAGCATGAACGTGAAGAGGCGGCCAGGATCGAGTGGTTGCGCGGCGCTGTCAATCAGGGTATTGCAGAGATTGAACGGGGCGAAGGCCTTGCGTTCGAGTCCATGGACGAGTTGGAATCCTATGTTCATGGACTTGGAGAAGAAATCTCCTCAAGAGGAACCATTAGAAGAAAGCGTCTTTGAGGAGCGCCTTGCGCAGCATTGTCGTTTCGCCATCGGCCCAATGTGATTTACAGGATATCTTGATACGGAGCGAGGCCGACTTCGGCTACGAAGCGATGCTCCGCTATACGGCACTTCTTACGCAAGCACTACGCGACATAGGAGGCGATCCGGAGATTCCGGGCTCGCAAGCGAGGAAGGACTTGCGGAAGGACATCCGAGTCTATCACCTGAGATTCAGCCGGGCGCGGTCCGGGAGGGGAACCGTGCATCGCCCCAGGCGTTTCATCGTGTACAGGCACGGGAGCGAGGAGGAGATCTACATACTCCAGGTCCTGCATGATTCCCGTGACCTTCGGCGGCATCTTCCGGACGACGAGGTGTGAAACTCAGTGAAACTCCGGTGTTCGCGCCATCAGCGCGGAAAGAGACTATACTGTCCTGATCCGAGTCCCGAAAGGAGGGGCAAATGAACAGGAGAGTTTTGATGGCGGGCGTGCTGGGGGCAGTGGCGATGTTCGTCTGGTCCTCGATCGCGCACATGGCGCTGCCGTTGGGTGAGGCGGGTATACGACAGATTGACAATGACCAGGCGTTGGTCAATACCTTGCAAACGACGCTCAACGAGCGGGGCTTCTACATGTTTCCGAAGATGAATCCGGCGGCGAGCATGGAGGAGAATGAGCGAAAGCTGGCGTCGGGCCCGTCGGGAATTCTGATCTATTTTCCGAAGAGGGAGTTTGCGTTTGGACGGCTGCTCGGGATCGAGTTTCTTGCAGAGTTGCTACAAACACTGACGGCAGCGTACTTACTTTCGCTGACGCGATTAGGGAGCTACGCCGGGCGGTTGGGGTTCTACGCAGTGGCGGGGTTCATGGCGGTGACGGCAACCAACCTTTCCTACTGGAACTGGTATGGCTTTCCGGCGGCCTATACCCTGCCGTACATGTTGACGGGATGGGTTGGGTACCTGGCCGCCGGACTGGTGGGGGCGAAGATGATGGAGGGGAAGGCTCCGGCGGCTAGTCGTTGAACATTCCTTCAAAGAGCGGCGAACTGAGGTAGCGCTCGCCGGCATCGGGAAGGATGACCACGATGGTCTTGCCGTTGAATTCGGGCTGTTTTGCCAGACGGACGGCGGCGGCGGCGGCGGCGCCGCAGGAAATTCCGCTCAGAAGGCCCTCCTCGCGCGCGAGGCGGCGGGCCATTTCGATCGACTCCTCGTCGGTGACCTGCTCGACCTGATCCACGATCGAGAGGTCGAGTGTGTCCGGAACGAAGCCGGCGCCGAGGCCCTGGATCTTGTGGGGACCGGGCTTCAAGGGTTCGCCGCGAAGCGTCTGGGTGATTACGGGACTGCGGACGGGTTCGACGGCGACAGAAAGGATCTTCTTGCCTTTCTCGTTCTTGATGAAGCGGGACACTCCGGTGATGGTGCCGCCGGTGCCAATGCCGGAGACGAGCACATCGACGGCTCCCTGGGTGTCCTCCCAGATTTCCGGACCCGTGGTCTGGAAGTGGATCAGGGGGTTGGCGGGGTTCTTGAACTGCTGGAGGAGAACGTAGCGGTTGGGATCGGAGTCGGCGATCTGCTCGGCAGTGGCGACTGCTCCCTTTGTCCCCTCGGAACCGGGGGTGAGCACCAATTTTGCTCCGAAAGCCTTGACCACCTTGCGGCGTTCGAGGGACATGGTTTCGGGCATGGTGAGGGTGACAGGGTAGCCGCGGGCGGCTCCGACAAAGGCGAGGGCGATGCCCGTGTTTCCGCTGGTCGGCTCAATGATCTCCTTGCCGGGCTTGAGGATGCCGCGCTTCTCGGCGTCCCAGACCATGGACGAGCCAATGCGGCATTTGACCGAATAGGCGGGGTTGCGGCCTTCCACCTTGGCGAGCACGGTAGCGGAAGCCCCATCGGTGACACGGTTCAGCTTGACGAGCGGGGTTCTACCGATGCTGAATGAATTGTCGTTAAAGATCACAGCATTCTCCTAGATTTCCCAGTTTGGGACGTATTTTGATTGCTTTTCCTGCCAGGACCGGCCCAGGTCGCCGAAGCTGGTCTGATCGATGACGCAGGAGACGGAATCCTCCACGCGGCGCCACATGTCGGCAAAAGGGGTGTCCGCTTTGCGCCGGGTGGCGGCGGCGCGGCTGCGGGCTCCGTCGATGTAGCGGATGACATCACCCACCATGATGGAGTCGGCGGGGCGGGCCAGCAGATAGCCGCCCTCGGCTCCGCGCCGCGATTCGACGAACCCGCCCTGCTTGAGCGCGGCGAGAATGAGTTCGAGAAACTTCTGGGGAATCTTCTGGCGGCGGGCGATGTCGGCGATGCGAACGGGTTCGCCGCGGGGCTGCATGGAGAGGTC
>JADLBG010000603.1 GCA_020847895.1 Bryobacterales bacterium | reverse complement strand
TTCAACTGGCGGATTTTTTCCTGAATCAGACCCTCGGGGAAGCGCCTGCTCATATCGTGCGAATCGGAGCTATTGACGACGGGGTTGGTGTAGTCTTCGCGATAGGCGGTGATGTCGCTGTCGCTGATGTAGAGGGCGGCGACGCGAACATGGGCCTTGGCGGCGATATCATCGCCGAGGCGCTGCACGGGCTCGATGGCGTCGAGCAGGCCGGGGCGCGCGGTGACGGCGATGCCGCGAAGGATATCGGCAAGTTGGGCGCGGTCCGTGCCTGGGTCGAGGAGGACCCGGAGGCCATCCTGAACGCGGAGCAGGCCGACCTGTGCATTGGGCGGCAGCTTTTCAATGGCCGCAATGAGCGCTCCGCGGGCGGCGTCAATGAGCGAAAGATCGCCGGACCAGTCGAGCACGAGGAGGATGAGCAGGTCATCTTTCGCGCCGATGTAGCGGGACACCTTGGCGGGCTTGCCGTTCAGCTTCACGTGGATGTCATCCTTGGGCACGGCGGCGTTGTCCGGCGACCAGAAGGGGATGCGCATCACGGCTCGCGAGGGAGGCGGCGGCGGGGGGGCGCTCCAGGCGAGGACGGAGAGGAGCAGGAGTGAAGCAAAGCGAATCAAAAACTGAACCTCAATCCGAGTTGGATCACTCTTCCCCCGTGAGAGCCGATGATCTTTCCGGCGTTCACATTAGGGGCCGAGGCGGTGCCGATGTTGACATCAGGACTGTTCCAGTTGGCGTGGTTAATGACGTTCAGGCCGACCATGCTCAGTTCGACGCTCTTTTCCGTGGAGAGGGAGAATCGCTTGTTGAGGGCGAGGTCGTGATTCTGGCTGCCGGGCAGGCGCAGAGTGGGGCTGGTGCGGGAGGCATTGCCGATGGTGAAATCCGCGGGTTGGGCAAAGGCGGCGGGGTTGAACCACAAATCGGGGCCCGGGTTGGGGACATGGGGGTCGACTCCGGGGACGACGTTGACGTTCAGCGCATCGACGACTCCGCCGGTGTTGTTGAACATCGGGTGAGGGGCGAGAGGGTCGCCGCTCGCCCAGGAGGTGACGCCGCTGAAGGACCAGCCTTCGACGAAGTAGCGGCGCCAGTCGGTTACGGCAAGCAGGGTGTGATTGGCTCCGAAGGGGAGATCGTAATTATAGGTGAGCGTGAGCCGCTGCGGATTGTTGCCGGCGGTGAGAGCCCAATCGTTCTTGCGATTGTAATAATCCTGGACGCCGTAGGGGCCCGAGTAGTCATCCATCTGCTTGGAGAATTCGTAGTAGGCGGAGACGGAAAGTCCGCCGGAGGTGCGTTTCTCGACGCGGAGGTAGCCGGCATCGCGCTGGTAGCGGCCTTCGGGCCAGGAACTGTAGATGTCGAACCGTTTGTATTGTGGATAGGGCCGTTGGGAAGCGTTAAAGGTTTCGTTATTCAACTGATCGCGGTATTGCAGGGCGGAGAGGGGGATGGCGTTAGGGTTGGAACCGCCGTTGCCGAGCAGGAGGTTGCGGCCGTCGGAGTGGCCGGCCCCCACCGTGAGAACCGTGGAACCCGGGAGTTCACGCTCGACGGAGAGAGAGGCGGACTGGTAGGTAGGCTGGCGGCCGGTGGGCTCGATCAGGTCAGCGACGGTGTTGTTGGCCGCGTCGGGGCGGGTGTCCGGGAAGGTGATGCCGGTGGGAGGCAAGCCTTGCGAAAGCACGACCGCGGGCGTCAACTGCGGATTGGCGGAGATCCAGGTGGGCAAGCCGTTGAAAGCCTGCGTGCCCCATTGAGCGGAATAGATGGGAATCGTGGAATAGCCCCGGGAATAGCCTAGGCGGGCGACGGTTTTGGTGCTGCCGCGGACGTTCCAGGCGAGGCTGGCGCTCGGTTCCGCCTTGACGAGAAATGGTTGAAAGGCGCGGCCCTGGCCGTTCCGGTTCGCCACGACGAGAGCGCCGGGAAGGCCGTTCCATGGGTTGATGGCAGTGAGGGATACGGTGGACTGGCGGTCATATTTCTCGACGCGCGGACTGCTCATGTTCAAGCCGAGGCTGATGCCGAAGGTGAGCCCTTTGCGAAGCTCCCACTGATCGGATGCGGAGGCGCGATAGTAAGTGCGCCGGAAGTAGGAAGGGGAGGCGACGACGCTCTGCTCGGCAAATTCGGATTGGCCGAGGACAAAACTGGCGAAGGCATGGCCGGTGTTGACGATGCCCGGCAGACTGGTGAGCCCGTCAGTGAAGGTGAAGGCCCCTTCCGGATACTGGGGAGCGAAGACGTTGACCCTCTCGCGAACCACCTGGCCGGTCATGCGGAAGCGGTGAGCTCCGCGGCGCCAGGAAAAGCCGTCGGTGAGCGCGAAGGAATGGCGCGCGGTACGAAACTCGGGAGTACCGTGGCCCATGGAGAGATAGGGGGAGAAGCGGTACTTGGGGAACACATTTCCGTTTGCGTCCTTTTCGGGCAGGGAGTCGATTTTGTCAGAGGCCACATCGAAGGTGAGCGTGTTGACAGCCTGAGGGGAGGCGGTGAAGACATGCTCGATGGAGCCGCGGCGGCTGTGGCGGTCGCGGACGACACCACCGGAGTTGGCGAGGGTGGTGAAGTAGGGCGCGGCCCCGTCCTGGCCTTTGGAATAATTGA
>JADLBG010000602.1 GCA_020847895.1 Bryobacterales bacterium | reverse complement strand
TCTGTGCCCATAGCCCGGATTCCGACGACGCCTTCATGTTTTATGGCTTGGCGACGAAGAAGATCCGCTCGCGCTTTGTGACCTTCCGCCATGTTCTCGAGGACATCGAGTCGCTGAACCGCAAAGCAATGCAGGGCATGTACGAGTTGACCGCGATTTCCTATCACGCCTATCCCTACGTCACGGACAAGTACGTTCTCATGGCCGCCGGTTCGAGTGTGGGTGATGGATATGGCCCCCTGCTTGCCGCCTCGCGTCCCATGGCGCCGGAAGAGATCAAGGGTAAGCGCATCGGCATCCCCGGCACGCTCACCACCGCCTACCTCACCCTGCGATTGTTCGAACCCGATTTTGAAGCGGTGGTAATCCCATTTGACAAGATTCTGGACGCTGTGAAGGACCACTCCATTGATCTGGGCCTGGTCATACACGAAGGCCAGCTCACCTACTCCAAAGCCGGTTTCCACAACGTGCTCGATCTGGGGCGCTGGTGGAAGAACAAGTTCAACCTGCCGCTTCCCCTGGGCGCCAATGTCATGCTGCGGTCGCTGTCGCCGGAGGTGCAATCCGAGTGCTCACGGTTGCTCTCCGAGAGCATCCGCTACGCGCTCGATAATCCGGAAGAAGCCATCAATTATGCCCTTCAATTTGCGCGCGATCTCGACGTGCCGATGGCGCAGAAATTTGTCGGCATGTATGTGAATCATTTCACTGTGGATTGCGGGGAACAGGTTCCCGTCGCCGCGCAGAAATTGCTCGACATGGGCTTTGAAGCCGGATTGATTCCGCATCAGGTGAAACTGGAGTTCGTCCGCTGAACGTCCATCGTTCTATGCGGGTTTTCGCCACGCTGCTGCTCGCAGCGCTCACTTGCCGCGCCGCCGCTGACTCGGACGAGGCCAAAGCGCGCATCCGCGGCATTCACGACTATGCCAAACAGGGTCCCTCGGCCATCCCGAAGATACAGCCGTATCTCGAGGATCGCGACAAAGAGGTGCGCTGGGCGGCGGTGGAAGCCATCTCCGAGATCGGCACCCAACGGGCGCTCGATCCTCTCATCCAGGCCGCCAACGATAATGAGGAAAGCATTCAGGTGCGCGCCGTCGATGGTCTGGTCAATTTCTACCTGCCCGGGTATCTGAAGACGGGCATTGGCGGATCGATCCGCCGGGCCACCCGTGCCCTGAAGGGACGGTTTGCGGACACCAATAACGATATCATCGATCCTTACGTCTCGGTCCGGCCGGAGGTGATTGCCGCTATCGGGAAACTGGCCCGAGGCGGAGTCAGCATGGAATCCCGCGCCAATGCCGCCCGCGCTCTGGGAATTCTGCGCGGCAAGGCTGCTCTCCCCGATCTCTATGAGGCGCTCCGCTCGCGCAGCGACATCGTTCTCTTTGAATCCCTCATCGCCATCCAGAAAATTCGCGATACCAGTTCCGGCCCTCAGATTCAATTCCTGCTCCGCGATTTGAAAGACCGCGTGCAGATCGCCGCGCTCGAGACCACCGGCATCCTGCGCAACCGCGCCGCCATCCCGGATCTGCGCCAGGTGCTCAAGAATGCCCGCAACGACAAGATCCGGCGCGCCGCCCTCACCGCCCTGGCCATGATGCCCGACGAAGCCAACCGCCCGTTGTTTGCCCAGTATTTCGCAAGCAAAGACGAAGGGCTGAGGGCCGCCGCCGCCGAGGGCTACGGGCGGCTGAGGCAGGCCTCCGATCTGCCGGCCCTCGAAAAAGCATTCCAGGATGAGGACAAGATGGGCCCGCGGCTCTCGATGGCCTTTGCCGTGGTGATGCTGGGCAGGCACGAGTTATCCGAATTCAGCGCCCTGCAATACCTGGTGAATACCCTCAACTCCAGGCTCTACCGCGATTCGGCGGAACCGCTGCTCACCGAACTGGCGCGCGATCCGGGAGTCTATCAAGCGATCTACCCCGCGCTGCGCAAGCCTGACGCAACCAAGGAGGAAAAGATCCGATTGTTGAGAATTCTTGGTAGAACGGGCGGGAAGGACACGCTCGCTGTTGTCGAGCCGCTCAAGGGGGATAGCGATGCGGAAGTGGCCCAGGAAGCAATGAGGGCAGCCCAGAACATAACTGCCAGGGTGCCCTGAAATCTCAATCGAAGGAAATGCGGGAAGCTCCGCCTTACTTTGTCTTCTTCTGCTTCTGCTGACCGACACGGACTTTGAACTGCTTTTGCTGGGCATCAGTCCAGGCTTTCCAGTCAAACCGCTTCGACGCTTCGGCCTGATAGACCTCGGGATCGGCGCCCTTGGGAAGGACCGCCATGATGGTGGCAAATTGACCCGTTTCCGGGTTCTGTACCCGGAATCTCTTTACGTTCGGAATACCCATACATTGCTATCCTACCAAACTTCGGATCCTTCGTTGCCAAGCGCTCGGCGCAGTTGCTATGGTCGAGTCGATGACTGCTGATTCCCACTGCGGCGGCCGCCGGCCGGTCCGTGTCCGCCGCGTCGATGAGTGCCAATCGCTCGAGGATTTGTTTCTCCATTGTTTGCCCGCGTTTGGGGGCGCTTACCTGCGCCGTGTTTATACCTTGCTCGATCAGGCCATCGGTTCCGATTGCCCCCTGACGCTTGCCATCTCCGGCCCGGTTACGGTCTCCGGCCAGCACCAGGCGTGGTTGATTCCCCTGCTCGAGACGGGGTGGATTGCCTACCTCAGCACGACGGACGCCGTTTGCTATCACGATGGGCACCGTTCGCTCCGCCACCACACCACCGATCCGGTGTTCGAAGTGCCGATCTTCGGCGACGACGGGGCATTGCGAGAGGAGGGGACCATCCGCGTCACCGACATGGCGTTCGCCGAGCAGGTGCTGCTCGATCAGGATGCCTACCTTTCGGAAATCCTGCTCCAGCCGGAATTTCAGAAGAAGATGACCGGCACCGAGATGCGCTATCTGTTGGGACGCCGCTACGCGGAGGAGGAAACGGCGCTGGGCGTCAAGCCGGGACTGCTGGCCACCTGCCACCGCCTGGCGATTCCCGTTCTCGTGGGAGCCCCCGCCGATGGCAGCGTCTTCCTGAACTCCATGAAACTGTGGGCCATGCGAAACGCCGGATTGATCGACGATTACCGCTTCGAACTCGACTTGCACGCCGAGGTTTTCGAGGCCTGCGCCTACCACCATTGGGGCCTGTTTGATCACCCGGCGGGGAAACTGGGAACGCTGATCCTCGGAGGCGGAGTTCCCAAGAACTACAATCTCCAGCCCGAACCCGCTCTAGGCCAGGTGCTGGGATTGCCGGACATTCGAGGCTACCACTTCGATGTCCAGATCGTGAGCGCGCCGGTGACGGACGGTTCCCTCTCGTCCTGCCCGCCCGCGGAAGCGGTCACCTGGGGGAAAGTGGATAAGGACAGCTATCAACGGACAACGGAAAGCATGCAGGGGGACTATTCCGCCGTCATGCCATTCCTGGTGAAAGCTCTGCTGGACAAGCGCGACCGCTTTAGGCAACTGGGCCGCGAATGGGGCGAAGAGCGGCTCTTCGCCGCCCACCCCGAAGCTCGAGGATACCTGCGCTCGCCCGATGGCTACCGTCTCTTTGAACGCCGCGATACCCTGCGTGAGAAACTGCTGGCGGGTGTGGAGCGCAACCGGGAGTGGCTGCTGTCCTCCATCACCCAACGCCAGGCTTAGAATTCGCGTCTACGCTTCGCTCAGCGCCGCGAACAGCGTGCCGCGCGCGGTAGAGTGCAGCGGTTCCTTCGCCAGCCGGATCTCGGAAACCGGCACCGGGAAGTCGCTCGATTTCAGAACACGCTCGAAGCGCTCCTGGAAGCCTTTCGGCATGACGCTGCCGCCGCTGAGCACAAGGGGAACCGGCCGGCCCATCTTGGGAACGCTCTTCGCCGCGGCAAAGGCATCTTTGATTCCGTTCACCAGAGATTGGATCATGTCCTCGTAGTAAACGCCGATCACCTGCTGCACTTTGTCGGTGTAGTGGCCGTTGAAATGGAAGCCGCTCTCCTTGACGATGCGGATCCTGGTGGCCAGTTCGCCGGCGGCCTGCGCGGCGCTGTTGTCGATGAAGTCTCCGGCTTTCGGGATGCTGAAATTCAGCACCGGTACGGAAAGGTAAGCGAGGCAGACATTACACAGGCCCCCGCCGCAACTGATGCCGACTCCGGTGTAGTTCGAATCCTCCAGTTCCCCGTACACCACGGCCAGGCCTTCGCTTACCGGCTGCACCTGATAGCCCATGTCGGCCAGCATCCCGCGAATGGTGGCCTCGTGGTAGGTGGTGTTGTCGGGCGCGCCGAGCGGCGGCGCCGGCACGGAGAAAAACAGCCGCTTCCCGTCGCCGCCGTCGCTTCCGAGCAGGCTGCGGAAGATCTGCTGCATCTGCGCTTCGCTTTCCGGTTCTCCGGGGTTGAGCAGGCCCGCGCGCATCGGGCGGCGGGTTTCCCGGCCGAGCAGGTCCGCGAACCGCTCGGATTCGTTGCCGTGCACCACCAGTTCGCCGCTGTCCACCGAATAGGGCACCTGCTCCTTCTTCAACACGTTTTCCGTAATCTTCGAATAGGGGATGCGCACAAAGGCATTCAACTGGGTCTTGAACGTGAATTCCTTCCCAGGCTTCTGCGCCAGGACGACACGGCTTGTGCCGACATCCATTCCAATCGCTGAGTTGTTGCTGCTCATGAGTTTTCCTCTTTCTTCCGCGCCCGTAGCGCGACGACAAGTTGCCTAAACTTGCGGTTCAAGACGGACCGGTATTCACGCAAAGGCATGCCCTTCGCGCTGGCCTCTTGCCGCACTTCTTCCTGAGCGGGTAGTAATCCCTTCCACAACCGCGCCTCGGATACGGACACAAACGTGCTGTCGTAGATAAAGCCGAACACGGTCATGCTCGGGATGGGCGTGGCGTAGTTGTCCGGTAATCCCATATCCGCAAACGGAAAATGGGTCGCCCAGTCGGTGTGGGCGCCAATGCGGAAATTGTCGGGATTGACGGAGACCTGCGCATGGGTAACGCAGTTTTCGGCGGGAATATGATACTTCGCGCGGAGCATGTCCGTAAGGACCCGCCCCGCGTGAAGTTGTGCTTCGTT
>JADLBG010000601.1 GCA_020847895.1 Bryobacterales bacterium | reverse complement strand
CCAGGAACCCTTCCGCTTCAAAATCGTAGAAATAGCCGGGCTGCACGAGCACTTCGTCCTGATCCAGCAGGTCCAGAACGAAGGCGTGCTCATCCAAACCTTCCCTCAGTTCGAGAATGGCATACCATCCTCCCTCCACCGCCAGCGGGCCGCACATGCTTCGCAGCCGGCGCAGGTTCCCGCGCACACGCTCGAGGATCTGCCGCCGCACACCATCCCCCAACCGCAGGAGTTCCGGAAGCGCATGCTGCACGGGAGTGGAGATCGAAAGGTAAGTATCAGCAATCAATTCGAGCCGCTCCCCCGCTTCACGGCAAACCTTCGGCGGGCCCTCCAATATCATCCACCCGGCCTTCATCTGCGGCAACCCAGCCATCTTCGAAAGTCCGTTCAGACGCACCACCAGCGTGCCCTCGGCGGCCGGTCCCCAATCCGTATGCACGGGACCATCGAGCGGGTACTTATGAAACACCTCGTCACTCACCACAGCCAGGTCGTGTTGCGCGCAAAGACGGCCGAGTTGCGCTACCTCTTCCGGACGTATATAAGAGCCAGTGGGATTGTTCGGATTCACCAGCAGAATCGCTCGCGTGCGCGGGGTAATGCGCTCCCGGAGAGAATCGAAATCCATCTCCCATCGCCCGCGGTAACGCAGCAAGTAGTGGACCACCTCGACATTCTCGAGACGGGCAAGAAACTCGAACAACGGATAGGAGGGCCGCGGAACCAGCACGCGGTCGCCCGGATTGCACAGCAGCTTGAAAAGGTATCCGTAAGATTCGCTGGTGCTTGCGGTCAGCATCACCCGGTCCGCGGGCGCCCCCTCGACCCTGGCCACTGCCTCGCGCGCATGAGGCAGTCCCCATGGGTTCGGTTCGTAAATCAGCCCGCGTCCGTCCCCGAAGGCTGAGAGAATGGCCGCCGGATACGCAATCCCGGCTTGCGTCGGGTTTGACTCCGTCAGGTCGAGAACGGCCGCCCCTCCGGCCCGCTTTGCCTGCAGGAGTTTCGAATACTCATTCTGTTCGAGCGACCAGCGTATCCGCCGCGAGAACACTACACCGTCCTGCCGATGGCCGTCTGCCCGACGTCGACATTGATGGTTTCCCCGGTGATTGCGGTGGCGTCCGCGGCCAGAAATACCGCAGCCGCCCCAATCTCCTCCGGCGTGGCGATCCGTTTCAGCGGGGTGGTCTTTTCGGCTTCGTCGAAGACCTCCTTCGGCCAGCCCGCAAAACGGGTCCGGACGAAGCCGGGGGAGATGGCGTTGACACGTACGTCCGGCGCCAGCACGCGTGCGAAGGACTTGGTCATCGAAATCACCCCTGCCTTGGATGCCGCATAGACGATGGAACTTCCCTGCCCGCTGTAAGGCGCGATCGATGCAATGTTGATAATGCTGGAACCCGGCTGTCTCCTGAGATAGGGAACCACGGACCGCATGCAATAGAAAGCTCCCCGCAGGTTCGTGTTCAGCGTGCGGTCCCAGATCTCTTCGGTCAATTCGTCGAGGTTCGCATGGGGAACGCGCTTGCTCCAACCGGCGTTGTTTACGAGCACGTCGATGCGCCCCCACCGGGCTGCTGCCTCCTCGAACATGCGTCTCACTTCCGCCTCCGCCAGCACGCTCGCCTGGTAGGCGATAGCCTCGCCGCCCCGCGCGCAAATCCCGGCCGCGGTCTCTTCGCACGCTTCGCGCGAGGAGGCATAGTTCACCACAACCCGGGCCCCTTCCCCGGCCATACACTCTGAGATCCCCCGCCCGATCCCGGTGCCCCCGCCGGTGACGATTACCACTTTGTCTTTGAGTTTCATGATGGACTTCCCATCATACCCTCGCTCGTGTGGAGCGGTGAAAATACCCCGCGTGCCCTATGGGAACAGCCGTAGCATCTGGGATTCACTAATATTATGAGGAAAATTCAGATCGCATTCGTTCTGCTGGCGCTCGCAGGGTGCGCCAGGAAGCATGTTCCCAACCAGATTTCCAAGGCTGTCCCCCCTCAGCCGGCCTCTCACTCCGCCTCCGCTCCGGCAGTAGCCTCCCGCTCCAATTCCACGTCTTCCATGCCTGCTCGTTCGACCGAAGACCGTGACCGCGCCCTCAAGAACGCCCTTGCCAATTTGAATGCCGCGCTTGGTGACGCCATGTTTGACTTCGACAAAGCCAACCTCCGTCCGGACGCCGTCTCCGCGCTCACCAAGGACGCCTCGGTGCTGGAGGATGAAATCATGAAGGACCCCAGCCTGATGTTCACGGTGGAGGGCCACTGCGACGAGCGTGGATCATCAGAATACAACCTGGCCCTCGGCGACAGACGCGCGGAAAAGGCAAAAGAATTTCTGGCGCAGATTGGATTGCCGGCGAACCATCTGAAGACCATCAGCTATGGCGAGTCCAAGCCTCTCTGCCAGGAATCCACTGAGGAGTGCTGGCAGAGAAATCGCCGGGCCCACGTCACTTACGAACGGGCAAGCCGCTAACCTGACTCACCCTTGCGCTTCCGGCTGCAGGTGCCGGGCAAAGAATTCGAGCGTCTGTCCCCATGCCTGGCAGGCAGCGTTCTGGTCAAAGGCAGCGCCGGTATCATTGTTGAACGCGTGGCCCACGCCCTCCCACACGTGGAACCCGAAGGTGCGCCGTGTGTTGATGAGCGCTGGTACGATGCCGGAGGCCGCGATCGACAGGTTCCGGTCGAGTTCCGCATAGTGGCACAGTAGCTTGGCATTGATATCCGGGACAAATTCCGAGGAGGGTACGGGCGTACCGTAGTAAATGACAATAGCAACCACCGGCGCCCCGCTAATGGCGAGCAGCCATGCATTGCCGCCGCCCGCGCAAAAGCCCACGGTTCCAATGCGATCCTCGATAACGTCCGGCAGCGAACGAAGGTAGGTAACGGAGCTCCGCAGGTCGGCAAGACGGCCCTCCGGGGTAGTGCGCCCGTAGGCGGCCCCGGCATCGGTCGGATTGGGAAACTGGCTCGTCCCGCCCTGACGCGAGAGCAGGTCGATCGCTAGCGCGACATACCCCGCGCGCGCCACGCGCCGGGCGACGTCCCGAATGTGTTCGTTGAGACCGCGGTTCTCATGAATCACCAGAACCCCAGGCAACGGAGCCGCGGAAGTTCTTCTTGGTCTCACCAGGTAGGCGAACAGCGGCGAAGCCTCACCGGCAAACTGCACGTCTGCGCCTTCTATATCCGGCGCGTCCGCCGGAACTCGAAAGTCTGAGGCGCAGGTGGATGCCGCTTTCAGCGAAACCCCCATTTCATTCAGGGCGACGCTGACGGCCGCTGTCCCCCCGGCAATCTTCCGCGCGCGGCGGATCAATTCCCGGCGGTTAAAAGCACCATCGACATAGAGATGGGCCAACTCTTCGGCTTCGTTGTGATGATCCATGGTCTAGCCTCTCTTTGAACGGCGCGGCCCTCACCGCGCCGTCTTAAGTAGGAGCATTATATCCGGAATTGCGGAACAGAAATCCGCTCCCGAGTTGGGATAAGTCGTTCGGGATGTCCACTCCGCTCCCGAGCCGGCATTTCCTTGCTGCGCTCGCTGCGGCGCCTGCGGACTGTCGTTTGCGGGAGCATCCCGCAGACAACATGAAACCGCACAGAGACCTCAACAGCTCAATTGCTTTCCTTACTGAATGAAGGTATCCTAGCCCCAATCACTCGCTACTAAGTAACCCGTTACGATAAGTAGTCCTAACCATGAAAGGCCACACCTTTCAGCTAGGAATTTTTGGTTCAAGGAGATGACCCTATGAGATATCTAGGGCTTGTGTTGGGGATTTTATTTCTTTGTGGGGCTGCCTTCTCTCAGGAAGTTACCGCCGGCGTCTATGGCGCCGTGCAGGATTCTTCGAATGCGGTAGTCCCACAGGCAACCATCACGTTGCGTAACCTCGAAACTGGCCGTACTCTTCAGACCAAGTCTGACGAATCCGGCAACTATGTTCTCACGCTGGTGCCTATCGGCACCTACGAAATCACCGTGGAAGCCAACGGATTTCGTACCAGCCGCGTTTCCAATGTTGTTCTTCGAGTCAATGACAATCGCCGCTTCAACGTCACACTCGAAGTGGGAGCGGTTTCCGAGCAGGTTACGGTGGCGGCGGAAGCGGTTGCCGTCAACACCGCATCGGGCGCCACCAGCGCCGTCCTCGAGGGTAAGGAAATGGTGAAGATTCCCTCCAAGGGCCGTTACGTCTTCCCGTTCGCCCTGCTGATGCCCGGCGCAATCTCGACGACTCCGCAGGACCGCAGGGCCAACAACACGGCCGTCAACGGCATTCGTCCCACGCACAATGCCTGGCTGCTCGACGGCGGTTATAACATCGACACCGGCGGCAACTGGGGAGCCCCGCTCGCGCCGAATGTCGAGACGGTTGCCGAATTCCGCGCCCTCCGCGGCAACTACAGCGCCGAGTTCGGCATCGGCAGCGGCGCGCAGTTCAACGTCATCACCAAGAGCGGAACCAACGATCTTCACGGTTCCGCCTATGAGTTCCTGCGCAATGACAAGCTGAACGCCCGCAACTATTTCTCGCCCGCCCGCCAGGCCTTCCGCGGCAATGATTTCGGCTTCACGGTCGGCGGCCCGGTTTACATCCCCAAAGTCTACAACGGGAAGAACAAGACCTTCTTCTTTGTCCACATCGGATTCATCAAGGAACGCCGTCAGGAACTGTTCCTGCAAAAACTCCCCGAGGTTCCTTACCGGACCGGCGATTTCAGCACCCTTGGCAAGGCTGTGACTGATCCGCTGAGCGGTTCCCCATTCCCGGGGAACATCATTCCCTCCGCGCGCTTCGACAAGAATGCATTGGGCTACATCAAGATGTACCCGGCCCTGAACTACCGCGACAACAATGGCAACAACTGGACCCAGACACAGGGCCACCTCGATAACACCGACGAGCGCATGTTCCGCGGCGATCACAACTTCGGGGACAAGCACCGCCTCACCGGCCGCTATACTCGGGAACTCCGCTTCGCCGACTACCGCGTCTCCCCTGGGTTTGAATGGCTTCGACGCCAGGACAAGACGCCCGCCGACAACATCGTCGTGGACTTCACCTCCACCTTCCGCCCCAACCTCATCAACGACTTCAACCTCGTCCGTTCTCACAACCGCATCATGCAGTTCCCTCCGGATGTGAGCGGCGCCACCTGGGGCATCAACATTCCGAAACTGTTCGTCACCAACGAGCAAACCTACCCGCTGAGCAGCCTCAATTTGACCAAGATTCCGGACAAGGTGCCGAACATTTCCCTGGTGAACTACTCGAGCATCGCGCCTTCGGCCCCCTGGAGCAACTACCAGACCATCTACGACATCAAGGACAACCTCACCTGGATCAAGGGCGCACACACCATCAAGACCGGCTTCGACTACGCCTACGAAATCAAATTCGAGCCGACCAACACCAACGTGTTCGGCGACTTCACCTTTGACGGCAAAGTCACCGGCGACGCCTTTGCCGACCTCATCCTCGGCCGCGCCGCGCAGTACTCGGAAACCAACACCGTTGCCTTCAATGACAATCGCCGCAACGCCCTCGAAGCCTACATCGACGATTCCTGGAAAGTGAACCGCCGGTTCACGTTGAACCTCGGCTTGCGCTTCTCTTACTTTCCGCCGGCCCACGAGGCAAGCGATAAGTACCGCGTATTCCGCATCGCCAATTACGACCCCTCGAAGGCCGTCTCCATCAACACCGCCGGCCAGATCACCAAGAACAGCGGCGATCTGCTCAACGGCATTGTGAACCCCGCCGACTATTGGGATTTCTCCCGGCACAACTTCGCGCCGCGATTCAGCTTCGCCTACGATGTTTTCGGCAACGGCAAGACCGCTGTCCGCGGCGGCTACGGCCTGTTCTACAGCCGCGAGATCCTCGGCGCGTTCATCCTGATGTCGGGCAACCCGCCCTTCGCCCAACTGGTGGACCTGTTCAACACCGGCCTGAGCAACCCCGGCGGCGGAACCACGCGCAACTATGACCTGCCGACGACGCTCGGCTCCATCGACACCAGACAGCAGACGCCGAACACGCAGCAGTGGAACCTCAACGTCCAGCGCTCGCTCGGCTCGAACATGATGCTCGAAATCGGCTATTCCGGTTCCCGCGCTCTTCACATGATGCGCACCCAGGACATCAACCAACCCCTGCCCTCGGTGGCCATCGCCAACGGTTCCGTCAGCGCCAACTACCTGCGGCCCTACAAAGGCTTCGGTACCCTCAATCACCGTGAGCAGAGCTATATGTCCAACTATCACGGCTTGCAGACGCAGCTTTCCCGCAGCTTCGCAAACGGCCTCGGTTTCCAGGTTTCCTATACGTGGTCAAAGGCGATCGACAACGCGGACTTCACGGGCGGCATCTACGGCTTCGTTCCGAACACCCAGGATTCCCGTCCGGAACGCGGCCGCGCCAACTTCGACGCCAACCATAACTTCGTCGCCAGCTACACCTATCAGCTTCCCTGGCTGAAGAACAACACCGGCATTGCCGGACAGGCGCTGGGAGGTTGGGAACTGGCCGGCATCACGACGTTCCAGAGCGGCTTGCCCATCAATCCGCAATTGGGCCGCGACATCGCCGGAGTGGGCAGTTCCTCACGCCAGCGTCCCGCGACCACCGGAAGTCCTTTCCTTGGGCTGAGCGAGCGAAATGCCAATACCTGGTTCAACCCGGGCGTCTGGGCGGCGCCCGCTCTCGGCACGTTCGCTCCCACGGGACGCAACATCCTCAGTGGGCCCGGCATCAACAATTGGGACATGAGCCTGTCGAAGAACTTCAAGATCTACAAGGAGCGGAGCATTCTCCAGGTGCGCGCCGAATCCTACAACACGTTCAACCACACGGAGTTCAACGGGGTCGGCCAGACGTTCTTCGTGCCTGCTTCGTTCGGCAAGGTCACCTCCGCCAAGAACGAACGCTCGTTCATGGTGGGCATGCGCCTCCAGTTCTAACCGGCGTCCGAAGCCGCGCGCGGGACGCATCCCCGCGCGCGGCGTGATATCTTGGCCACGATGCGATTTCTCATCCTCTCTCTTGGCCTGCTTCCCTTCCTTGTCGCCCAAGGTCCAGCCCTCGTTGTCGTCGAAAAGAAAGCCTCGGCCGTCGCCTTCTACTCGAGCGATGGCAAGCGGCTGAGTGACGCCAAGGTCGGCAAGACTCCCCACGAAATCGTCTACTCCCCCGACCGCCGCCTCCTTTACGTCTCGAACAACGGAATCCTTTGGATGACGGAAACCGGAGCGGGGGGCAACACCATCTCCATCATCGACGTGGCAAGCCGCAAACAAAATGGCGTCATCGATCTCGGCCCGAACCACCGCCCGCACGGCATGGACGTCGATCCCAAAACCGGCAACATCCTCGTCACCGTCGAGAACCCCTACGGTCTCCTGCTCGTCGACCCGAAGGCCCGCAAGGTCATTCGCCGTTACGACACCAAGGGCCAAAAGCCGCACATGGTCCTGCTCGATAAGGACGCCCGCTTCGCCTATGTGAGCAACTCCGGTTCGGGCGATGCCGGCGTCCTCAATCTCGCCACCGGAGCCGTCAGGAACATCCCCGTCGGCCGGAACCCGCAAGGCGCCGTGCGTTCGAAAGACGGCACACGGATCTATCTGACGGTGGAAATCGACAAGTCCATTGCCGTTCTCGATACCGCCAAACAGGCGCTGATCGGAAAGATCAAGACTGGCGATGGTCCCGGCCGCGTCGCTCTCACACCGGACGAAAAGACGCTGGTGTACAACCTGCAGGCAGGCGCCGGCATGGGCTTCGCCGACGTCGCCTCCCTCAAGCAGACCGCCGAAATCCGCCTTCCCGGCAAGCCGCTCTCGATGAACCTCTCCAAGGATGGCGGCAAAGCCTATCTCGGCCTTCAGGACAGCGACAAGATCGCCGTCGTATCCATTCCCCAGCGCAAGATCCTGCGCATCATCGACACCCCGAAAGACTCGGGACCCGATCCCGTCATCGAGCTTCCGTAAGCGCCTACCGCCTCAGCAGCCACTCGACGGCCTGCCGCATCAGCCGTTGAAACTCCGGATTGCCCAGCGCCTCGCGCGTATGTCCGCCGGCCAGGTGGCACAGCCGTCCGCGCCCCGGTTCGTACGCCCATCCCGCGGCCGCGGTCTTTCCCTCATCACTCCGGTTGCGAAGCAACAGGTGCACCTTCGCGTCGTCGTACGGCGGCGTGTGCTGCTCGTCGGCGGCAAAGAAATCCTGCACCCCGCGCGTGATGGGATGCTGATGATCCACCACCTCCACGCGGAACCGCTCGAGCGGCCCGTGCCCGATATACTTGCCGCCCACCAGCTTCAAATAGGGGCCGTTCTCCGGATACAACCCCATGGAGTTATGCAGGTTCAGAAATCCGCCTCCGCGGTTCACGAAGTCCACCACCGCCTTCTCCTGTTCCGGCGTCATCCAGATGCGGTACTTGCCCGAAGGTCCGTCGGGCCACATCATCCCGTCGCGCAGGATCACCAGCAGTTTCACCTTCGCCAGGTTCTCCGCATTCAACGCGCGCACGTCCACCGTGTAATGCGGCGCAACACCAGTGGCGTCGAAGACGGGCTGCAACCCATCCCGCACATGACCCGGTTCGTGATAGCGGTCGCCGATCAGCACCAGCGCATGCGGCTTCGGGCCGCTCACCGTCCTGCCCTGAAACGGCGCCGCCGGAACGGTCAACTCTGCATACACATGCCGGATGTCTTCCGCCGCCGGATCGTCGTAGGGCATCCACACGAAGTCCCCGGCGGGCAGTTTCACCTCTTTCTCGATCACCTCGAGCGGACGCTCCATCGAAACCATGTACCCCACCTGACGCCGCAATTCGCGCAGGAACCGACTCTGCCGCTCGAGCAGCGAAGCCTCGCCCCATGAGCCGTAGCCCGGGACCACCTTATCCGCGCCCAGTCTCCGCAAAGCCTCGATAGCTGCCAGCCAATCCGCCGTATCCCTCCCGGCGAGTTTCATCCGCGGACCATTCACCCCCGCGGGACCGGTGAACAGAACTTTCGCATTGCGGATGAATACCGCCCGTCCCCTGGCGTAGGGAACCAATTCGATTCCCCCGGTAGCCCGGTCGATCCGCTTGATGCCTCGCGCCTCGAGCGCCGCCATCTCCGGACTGCTGCGCGCCTCCGGTTCCGTGAGCAGCACCCAGCGTACGGGTTTGCCCGTGATCTTCTCCACGCCGCTGACATATTCGGCCGCATCCATGCCCTTTGGCGTATCTATTAATAGTGTGGATTCGTCCAGCGCCACCCATCCGCTGTTCGCCGATCCATATTTCGCGGCATACCCCGCGGCGTAAACCCCCTCGCCCAACTGCTGGTGATGAGGAAATCCGAACAAGACCGTAGTGATAAACAGAGTCGCGTATCGCATCTACCGTTATGATAGATTGCCAACCACTCAGCGGCCGGCCACCAGCAGCGGGCCCTCTCCCACCCGCTCCATCCAATCGAACAGCCGCCGCACCAGGCCGCCTTCAACCTGTGTGGTCGTGGATGATTCGCCAGACGCCGCCCGCTCCGCGGCGTAATACCAGCGTGAACCGCCCGGAGGCATCCCCTCCGCCGCGCGCGTCCCTCTTCAGATGGAACTCCCCCGTCGTGATCGCCACATCCGCGGAAACCAGGCGCACTTCAATATGGTGGAACGTGAGCTGCCCCATGGCGGACTTATCCGCGTAGCGCTTCACGTAGTTATCGAGTATCGCCTGGTATCCCTTCACCACGCTGCGCCCGATGTAAGTGGTTTCCGGCGAATTCTCGTACCCGCTCATGAATGCCCGGATGTCGCCCCGGTTCCACGCTTCCTGCTGCGACTGCAACACCGCCCGCACCCGCGCTTCCGGCGAGGCCGCAGCAAAGAAGAACAGCGCCAGCAAGAGAAGGTTCATCCGCTCACTCCGGCAGCAGAATGATCAACTCCAACTGCGGCGTGGGGAAATCGCCGGGAACATAGGCCGCCAGGTTCCTCGCCCGCAGGATCGCCTCCCAGTACACCCCACTCATGTTGAGGCTGAAATACTGATGATTCAGCTTCACCGGAATCGCGCTCGGCGGCCGCGGATTGTGAGTCAGCAACACGCCCGGCAGCGCCTGCCTCACCAGGTGTTCGATATGATTCGCCGAACACACCTTGACGAGCGACGGTGTCTTGGCGATCAATTCGCCTTCGTTCATGTCGGCATTGATGGCCAGGTACATGCGCGTATCGCGGAAGTACTTGTCGTCGGCCAGGGCCGTGGCGTAGATATGCGGAGCCACCAGCTTCAGCGGCAGTGAGATGAAGTTGCTCGGCACCACCGTCTCGAGCAGCATTCGCACCTTCTCGTCCAGGTCAGTAAACGGCGGCTCCAATTCATCGTGATTGTACTTGGGCAAATCCCGCGGATGGATGGTGGTGGAAAACGTCGTCAAACATCCGGCCAGCGAGAGCATCACCGTGAACAGATCCGACGGGTGCCCGCGCTTCACCTCGAATATATGCTGGATCAGCGGGAAATGCGAGTTGATGGTATATAGCAGCCAGAAGTTCGCAATGTCCGCCGATCCGAAATCGGCCAGGGTGAGGTTCTTCTGCCTTCGCAAACCGGAAAGGATACTGCTCTTGGCCGACCGGATCTCCACCAGGCGGCGGGCGATCGACATCAGAGAGTAGCTGGTCTCGATGTTCAGCAGGGGCTGCTGGAACCGTGAATAGAACTGCAGCGTCCCGGCCGGCGTCTTCTTCACCCGCGCCACGAGCAGCGACGAGTATCCCTTCAGGTTCTCGCCTTCGAACAGGAACCGGAAGTTCTTTCGCGCCACCTGCACCGGACGCTCCATGGTGCCCGTGTTCTCGTCCCGCAACATCAGCACATCGGCGAGGTACCGCGTATCCGAACCCCGGGTCGCCATCGCCACGTTCAGCCCGCGCTCGCGGTAGGCCGGGATGGCCAGATACACGTCGCACGTGGTCTGGTCCTTTTCGAAGTATTCGGCAATCGGCCGCATCGGCGGTTCCGGGTCCGATTCCGGTATGTCGAACAGCATCCCGTCCGGGAAGATTCCCGAAGCTTTCGAAATCGAGATGCTGCCCCCTGCCAACGCCTCCTGATCGAGCCTCAACTCGCGAAACCCCCAGGGATAGGAGCTGAGCGCCTCCATCTGGAACTGCAGTGTATTGTCGAGGTACCGGTCCTGGCTTTGCAGATACTGCGAATTGAGGAACGTACCCTTCATCCAGATGACGGGTTGCAAGCGTTTCATTCGAAACTAACGTAGCACAGACTCGCGATGTTCCAAGCAGCCGTTCCGTTTTTCTGCTAGAAGCTATGTAATGAGATCTGATTTCCCCCTCCGCCTGGGGAACGCGGAGGCATTCCCCACTGTCCGGGAGTTTCTCGCGGCATCCGGCTACACGGAGCAGTTCCTCCGCTCCCATTTCCATCTGCCGAGCATTCACTTCCTCCTCTACCCCTATGGCCTTCAGGCCGAATATCTCAACAAAAAATATGAAGAAGGCGACAGCCTGCCCCTCTTCCTCACCCGTCTCTTTATCGCGGGACGCACTTACGAGCGCGCGGTTCTCGAAGAGAGGCTAACCCCGGCCGTCGTCTCTGCCATGGAGCAACTGGGACTGCTTGTTCCTGGGGACACCTCCGGTTTACGCTGCCCCGCCGTTCTGTACCCCGCCCTGGGCGTATTCATCGCCTCCGATCGCGGCTTCCGGCCGGAGGGCCCTGGCTACCGGGGTAAGGATTACGTCATGAGCGGCACCGAACACATCTGCCGCCAGTTCATCGCGCACATCTCGCAGGCGCCCTGCGAAACGTT
>JADLBG010000600.1 GCA_020847895.1 Bryobacterales bacterium | reverse complement strand
TCCTCGGCCAGGCGCTGTTGGATGATGTCTTCAATCGAGCTGTTGATTTGAACCAAACCGGTTCCCAGGCTCGGTTTGGGTTCGAATGGCTGCGTGCTCATTTGGATAGCCTTTCTTAGCTTACGCTTTCCGTGAATCTCTGACGACTACAGTGCTTCCCCAGTATGTAGAGTTTGGGTCATGGGAAAGGGAATGGGAACTAAACTTCATTGAACGGTAAAGAATCACAGTGAACGGGGAAGCAAGGGGGTGAGTGGATCGTGCCAAGACCAAGTCGTTGAGGGACCAAAATGATCGCATATTGTCGCCAACTGTATCCTGGTTCACTATCTTTGCCCTAGATATAGACTTGCTTCACGCGCGCGCTTATCCCACACAACACACTATACGTAATCGTACCCGTTGCTCGCGCCAGATGGCGAGCGTCTTGGGTCACCTCCCCTTCCGTCCCGATAACCGTTACCGGATCCCCCGCCTTCAACTCCGGCGCATGCGTGACGTCGATCGTCGTCAGGTCCATCGACACCGCCCCCAGGATCGGCGTCAACCTGCCACCGGCGACCATACGCCCCTTGTTCGACAACCGGTGCGGCAACCCGTCGGCGTATCCGATTCCCACCACCGCAATCCGCATGTCCCGCTGCGCCCAATACATCGCGCCGTAACCCAGCGGAGAGCCCCGCGCCACCTCCTTCACCAGCACGATCGAGGCCTTCCAACCGAGCACCGGCCGCACGTCCAGAGAAGGTTTCGGCGCCTCCCCCTTGCCCGGAGTCCAATAGCCGTACAGCGCGATCCCCGGACGGACCATGTTCTGCCACGCTTCCCGCCGCGCCAGGACCACGGGATTCGTACTCGCCAGATGAACATAGCGCGGATGGACCCCCGCGTGGACGAGTTCTTCCCGGATGCGATGAAAGGCTTCCATCTGCAATTCGGTCTGAGGAGAAGTGAAATCGGCGGAGGAGGCGAAGTGGCTCATCAGCCCCTCTAAACGAGCTTCGTGTGTTCCCCGTACGGCATCCAAAATCTGTCCGGCGCCGGACCGCGTCCCCATGCGTCCCATACCGGAATCGATCTTCAAGTGATACGCAATCGGACCCAATCGCGGGATCTCCGTCAGGTCGTGAACCGCCGGCGTCAGTTCATACTCGCGAAGCAATGGACGCTCCCAGGGCAGCACCCCGCCCATTACCAACACTCTCGCATCAATGCCCGCCACACGGAGAGCCATGCCCTCATCCACGCTGCTCACGGCCAGCCAGTGTGCCCCTGCCTCCGTCAGCACGCGGGACACTTCGGCCGCGCCGTGGCGGTAGGCATCCGCTTTGACCACCGGCATCACTTCCACGCCCGCGCCCACAGTGCGCTTGATCGCGTGATAATTGGCCGCCAACTGTTCCCGGGAGATCTCTACCCAACAACGCAGGCCCTCACTCATTTCGTCAGCTCCACAAACAGGTCCTCGTAGGCTTTCGTGACGGCATCCCAACTATAGCGCTCTTTCACCCGCTCCATTGCCTTGGCGCCCCATTCCGCCCTCTCTTCCGCGCTCATCCGCAAGACCTCTTCCATCTTCGCCGCCAGTTCTCCTGATTCGAACGGGATCCCGGCCCCTCCGGCCACCTCGGCATTCTCCGGCGTGTTCAGGTAGAGCACCAGGCATCCCCGCCCCATTGCTTCAATGAGCGCCGGATGCGTGCCCCCCACCTCCGTGGCGTGCACGTAGGCAAGGCAGTGCGTTTGCAATTCGTGATACCCGTCGCCATAGATCGCTCCGGGAATCACCACGCGCGGATTGCTTGTGTCGCGGACGCGGCGGATATACTCGTGAGCGTACGGCGCATCGCCAATCAGCGCCAGTTTCACATCCGTTGCCAGCTTCTCAAAAGCTTCCCGCACGAGCAGCGGATTGTTCTCCGGCTCGAACCGCGTCACATACAGAAAATACCGGCCAGGCTCGAGGCCGAGCGCGGGCAGTATTTTCCTCGTCTCCACTTTCCCGATGGGCGCCCCGTAGGAAATGCACACAGTATCTTTCCCGTATGTTTCCCGGTAATATTCGGCGATTTTTTCCGCGTCGCTAATGGCTTGCGTCGGAAAAACCGTCGCCATCCGCTCGGAGAGACGGTACCATGCACGGGCAAGCCGGTTCCACTTCTTCCGTCTCCGCTCGATGCCGTCAACGTTCAGCGCCACCGGGATTCCCAAAACGCGCGGCATCCACGTAAAAACCGCGTTGGCCGCATTGCAATATAATGCGACGTCAGCCCTGTGCAGTAGCAGATGAAGCGTCGAAAGGGCGCTGTGCGCCAGCGTGTCGAGATATTTGTGACGGATGGTGGGAAGTTGGACCAACTCCACCCCGAGGTACGTGCGCGCCGGATGAGGGTTGCGGCAATATACCGTGACCCTATGCCCGCGCCTCACCAGCCGCCACGACAATTCCTCCGCAAATGTCTCGAACCCGCCGTAATTCGCCGGAATGCCCCTCGTTCCGAGAATTGCAATGTGCACGGGCTACTCAACCCCGGGCGGCTTTACTCCGCACGGCAACCCGCTGCCGAGGCTTCGGGACGGGCATACTGACAGGCTCATAGGAAAACCATGTGGCAATGTATTCGTCGCTCACCCGCCTCCGGCTCATGATCTCCTTGCGCTTGCCCCACACCTTGTTCCAGTTCCTCGCCAGATACCAGAACGCCGTCAGAGACGAATGTTCCCTCGTCATGCAGCAAACAATCACTACCAGGTCCCGCCACAGAATCGAGGGCAGGTTGCGCCAGTAGAGATGTCCACTGATGTTCTTGATGCGCATCAGGAACCGGTTCTTTACCGAGTGCATGTTAATCGCCGCGGGCAACGCCCTGCGGTTGCCCGGCAATACCGTCCGCACGTGGTAGCCTCGGGCCGCCGGCGTATACAGGCACTTCCAGCCCATCAACTGCGCCCGCCACGCCACATCCGCATCTTCGCGATAGGTGAAAAAGTCGGCGTCGAAGAACTCGCCGAAAACGGAGATATCGTCGATCATTTCACGCCGGTACAGCGCCGCGGCCGCCGTGGCCCCGAACACGTATTCATGGTGGACATAGTGTCCGTTGTCCACTTCCCGGCTGCCGCGGTCCAGATGACGCAGCATCGGTGTGAAGTAAATTCCCGTCGAATCCACCAGTTGTTTCTCCGGCAGGTCGAAGTTCGCCGTGATGGTGAGCAGTTTCCCGCAAACCGTCCCGAGCTTCGGATCCATCTGCCCCGCTTCCACGAGTTCCGAAAGAAAGTCGGGCAGCATGAGAACATCCGGATTCAACGTCAAGACCCAATCACTGCGGGACATGCGGATCGCCTGATTCTGCGCGCCGGCGAAGCCGATGTTTTCGTCGTTATACACGATCCGGCAGCGGTCCTCGAACTGTTCCAGGATGTCGATTGTTCCATCCTTCGAGGCGTTGTCGATGACTATGATTTCTTTATGTTTGTATCGTTGCGCCAGCACCGATTCCAGGCATCGTTTGATGAACCGGCCGCT
>JADLBG010000599.1 GCA_020847895.1 Bryobacterales bacterium | reverse complement strand
GTCATCGCCATCAACCCGGAGAGCAGCCCCTGCTCGTTGAGCGTCATGTTGCAGGCCGCGCCAATCGAACCCACGTCCAGCGCCGACGCGGGCGCATGGATTTCCGCGCAGACTCCGGCAACCGCTTTGTCGATAATCCGCGGCACGGTCATCCCCAACAGCTTGCCAAACGGCGATTGATGATAGGCGGCAATGTAGATGCGTTTCATTCCACGTCCTCTGTTTTCATTTTCCCATTGTTTGGCGGTTGTTCCTCGTCTCTTGCGCCGGCCCCGTCCTCCACCGGTCCCGTGTACATTTCCAGGGAATGATATAGTCTCTGCCAAGGGGGGCATTCGATCTTGGAGCCAGCGAAACCGAACATTCCACGCGAAGCGATTGAACTCTACAACCTTTTCATTCACAACGAGATCAGCCGCCGCGACTTCACCGAGGGCGCGCAGCGTCTCGCCGCGGGCGGGTTGATGGCATCCGCGATCATTCAGGCGTTGATGCCGAACTATGCCCTGGGACAGCAGATCTCGAGGACAGACGACCGGATCAAGGCCGCCTACGAAACCGTCCCGTCACCGGAAGGCAACGGAAGCATTCGCGGCTATCTCGTCCGGCCCGTCAGCGCCGACACCCGATCGGCGGCGGCCGCTAAACTTCCCGGGATCATCGTCATTCACGAGAACCGCGGCCTGAATCCGCATATTGAAGACATCGCGCGCCGGCTCGCGCTCGAAAACTTCATGGCGTTTGCGCCGGACGCCCTCACCTCGGTCGGAGGCTTTCCCGGTGACGACTATCATGGCGGCCAGTTGTTCGCCAAGATCGACCGCAATAAGATGACGGAAGACTTCGTGGCCGCCGCGCTGTGGCTCAAATCCCGTCCGGACTGCACAGGCCAGATCGGCGCAACCGGTTTCTGTTACGGAGGGGGCATGGCGAACACGCTGGCCGTGCGGCTGGGAGACCGGATCAAAGCGGCGGCCCCGTTTTATGGCGCTCCGCCCGGCAGGGACGACGTGGGGAAGATCAAGGCGGCCATTCTTGTCCACCATGGGGAACTCGACAAGCGGCTGGCGGCCACGTGGCCGGCCTACGACCTTGCGCTGAAAGAAGCCAATGTTCCACATGAAGGTTACATCTACGCGGGCGCCGGTCACGGTTTCAACTGTGACGCGACACCGGAGCGTTACAACCGGGCCGCGGCTGAACTGGCCTGGAAGCGCACGGTGGACTGGTTCAATAAATATGTTCGTGTCTGATACTTCTACACGCTGGGCGGTCTAGGCATGAACGCACATCTCCCGGATCGATTTCGTTAAAGCCCGGGCCGTGTTGTTGAGCAGAACCGCATCTGAACCCGACGCAATGAAACGGAAGCCGAGATCGTGGTAATGAGCGTAGTCGCCCGGTTTCGGCAGGAGGATCCCCAGCGATTTCCGGTATCGCTTCGCCGCCGCAACCGTGCGGTCGATCGCCCGCAGGAAATCCGGGTGATTGAATTCGCCGAGGATGCCGTAGGAGTGCGAGAGATCCGAGGGGCCAATGAAGAGCACATCCACTCCTGGTTCGCCGGCGATGGCGTCGACGTTCTCGACAGCCAGCCGAGTCTCGATCTGAACAACGGTCAGCAGCGCGTTGGCTGATTCTTCGAGATACGGACGGAAGTTCGATCCGTATTCACATGCGCGGTTGGAGAATGCCACGCCGCGCACTCCAAGGGGCGGATATCGCATCGCGGCGGCGGCATCCCGGGCATCTTCTGCCGTGTCAATGTGGGGGAACATGACTCCATGCGCCCCCATGTCCAGCACGCGGTGCGCCCTCTGTCTGACATTCGACTCCACGCGCACGATGGCCGCCGCGGGAGTGCCCGAGAGCGCCTGCAACTGGTGCAACGCCTCAATCTCCCCTCCCGCGCCGTGCTCGAGATCAATCAGCGCCCAATCGTAGCCGGCATTCCCCATCAGTTCGCTGGCCAGCGGCGACCCCAACGAAAGAAAACAACCCAATACCGTGTCGTCGTCAGCCAGCCGTCGTTTGAGAGCGGTAGCTCTTTGCTGAACATTCATCACGCAACACTCCTTTCGGTTCGTAGGTTGAGGACCAGGCCCGTTCCCTTACCCGGTCTGGCGAGCGAAAGGGCAACGGGTCAGAATGCGCAGCCCACATGAACCTTGGATTTCCGGGCATATGTTCCTCTCAGCAAGAACATGCCCAAACGAGATCCAACGCACTGACTCCTTCCCGTGAACCACCGTCCTCTGCAAATACAACAGCGGTGCGCTCAATCACATAAGAGAGGTGCGTTGAATCACGCTGCTTGGGTCTTGACGACGGTCCCACTGGATGCGTGCTGGCAAGAGGGTTCCATGAGCGTTGTAATCGCCATCTGCTATGAACGTGCCACAGCCAAGCTGCCGGGCGGTTTCGTTCCTCGTTGCCGGATGTCAGCGCGGAACATGACAGGTACTTGGCAGAGGCATTCGGCCGGCAGTGACCTTCGTTGATATGCCGGCACTCTATGCCGTACGCGCAAGTGGCTTTCGCGTTCGACCAGCACTTTGTGGACCGCATCCCCGCTGCCTGGGGGATACATCCACCCACCCCACCGGCGGCGCGGCGCGCCAACTGTGAAGAGATATACTAAAGAATTTCATGCGGATCTGGGTACTTCTCTTCTTCTGTCAATATCTCCATGCCCAAGAGCGCACACATGCGCGCTCGATGGTAATTTCACAAACCGGAATTGTCGCCGCCAGTCAGGTGCTGGCCTCCCAGGCAGGCGCACAGATCCTGGCCAAGGGAGGCACGGCGGCGGATGCGGCGATTGCCGCCAACGCCGTCCTGGGCGTTGTCGAACCCGGCATGGACGGCATCGGCGGCGACATCTTCGTCCTCTATCGCGAGGCGAAGACGGGGCAGTTCTACGGCTTGAACGGCAGCGGTTGGTCCCCGCAAGGGATGACCCGCCGGCGGTATCTCGACAGGAAACTGAAAACAATGCCGCAGGCAGGCATGGAAAGCGTCACGGTGCCGGGTTGCGTCGATGGCTGGTATAAGATGCATCAGCGCTTCGGAAAGCTTCCCTGGAAGCAGCTTTTCGATGCGGCCATCGCCTATGCCGAACATGGGTTTCCCATCCAGGAAATGGATGCCGTCCACTGGGCCTCCCCGCGCATCTTGTCGAGCGAGGAAGGCAAGCGCGTGTTTCAACCGCAAGGACGCCCGCCTGCCGTTGGGGACATCTTCCGCAATCCGGATCTCGCGAAAGCACTGCGCCTGATCGCCGCCGAGGGGCCAAAGGCCTTCTATCAAGGGGAGATCGCCAAGGCTATTCTCGCCACCTCTCACAAGCTGGGTGGCGCCATGCAGGCAAGCGACCTGGCGGAATTCTCTTCCGAGTGGGTGACTCCCCTCTCGATGGAGTATCGCGGCTGGCGTGTGCTCGAATTGCCGCCCAACGGGCAGGGTCTGGCCGCCCTCCTCATGCTGAACATCATGGAGCGCTTCACTTTTCATTCGCCCTTCAGCGCCGATGACCTGCACATCAAGATCGAAGCCATGAAACTCGCATACGCCGATGTCGAAGCCTACGTCGGCGATCCGCGCTTCGCCGATCAGCCCGTGACGCAGCTCATCAGCAAACCGTACGCGGCGGCGCGGGCGAAGCTGATTCAGCCAACAGCGAACTGCTCGGCGGCCCCGGGCATGCCCGCTGGCAGCGATACCACCTATCTCGCGGTGGTCGATAAGGAGGGGAACGTCGCCAGTTGGATTCAGAGCGTATTCTCCTTGTGGGGCTCCGGAGTGGTGGTGGAAGGCATGGGATTCCCGCTCCAGAACCGCGCCGGCGGCTTCACGCTGGACCCGAAACATCCCAGCGTCGTCGCCCCCCGCAAGCGCCCGTTTCACACCATCATCCCCGGCTTCCTCGACAAGGGAGACCTGCACATCGGCTTCGGCATCATGGGCGGCGCCAACCAGCCGCTGGCGCATGCGCAGTTCGTGTCGAACCTGGTGGATTACGGCATGAATCTCCAGGCGGCGCTCGAAACCCCGCGTTTTACCAAGCGCAGTTCAAGCGGCTGCGATGTGACCATCGAGTCGCGCGTGGGCGTGCAGGCGCTTCAGGGGTTGTCGGCGCGCGGGCATGTCCTCGACGTGCGCCGCGAGCAATCCCAGCGCATGGGGCGCGGCAACGCGGTGCTGTTCAATTCGAAAACTCATGTGAACTACGGGGCTTCCGATTCCCGCACCGACGGCGCGGCAATTCCCGAGCCGGTGAACTAAGCCTTCGGCGCCGCCAGCGGCAGATTGTCGCGCATGATGGCGGCGCTGCCCATCTCCGAAATGACCGCGCTGAGGCGTGAGTTGCGCAGCGCCCATACATAGGCTTTCTGCGGAACCTTGAGCGCTCCCGGGATAGCTTTCTGAATTTTTTCAACGCGCTCCGGGATATCGGGAGTGCCGTTGTTGCGGCCGTTGAACACCGGGCGGGCCGCTTTCATGGCGATGATCCCCATCCCCGCCTGATGCGCTTTCTCGAGCCCGGTATCTACGTAGCTGTGGTTGATGATGCTGTAGGCCACCATGGCCGCCGAATACTTTCCGGTCTGCGCCGCCGCCTCCAGAACGCCTCCGGGATCATTGTGCGCCGAGACTCCGAGATGACGCACCTTCCCCGCTTTCTTCAATGTTTCAAACGCGTCGAAGATTTCCGGATGCGTAAGGATCTCCGCGGGAGTGCTCGCTCCGTGCGGACACATCATGAGATCCACATGGTCGGTGCCTAGCCGTTTAAGGCTCGCCTCGAGCGAGTCGATGATGATCTGCCGGTAGTTTTTATCGCGGTCGATCCGCTGCCCGTATTTCTTCTCCATCACGTTGGCAAGGGCCGCATCCCGCATCTCGCCGCGCTGTGAGGGGAAGTAGTCGCAGATGTAGTCAGGCTCGAATACGCGGCGGTGTTCCAATTCTTCCATGGCCTCGTGCTGCAATTTCTTCTGCTCGGATTCGGGAAGGGAGCGGAAGATATCCTGAAACACTTTGCCGCGGTTGATGTCCCACATGCTGATCTTGGTGTTGAGGAAGAAGGAATCGCGCTTCCGCGCCTGGATGACGTGCGCGTATCCTTTCTCACTTTGCAGATTGCCGTAGGCGGGCGCGGTGTCGAGGTAGTTGAGCCCGTGATCGAGCGCCTCCAGCACGTGCTCGTAGTTCACCGGGCTGATGAGATTGCCGCCCATGACGATCTCCGAAATCATGAAGCCGGTACGGCCAAGACGGCGGTACGCCATGCCCGATTGGCGGTTGCGCCACTCTCCTTTTGCGTTGGCCGGCGCGGCGGGAGCTTTGCTCGCCGCCGCCGCGGCTATCGACAGAGTGAGGATTTCACGACGGCTGTGCATACTCCAACAATGTACCGCGGCCGAGCAGCCACAGCGGATCGAAGCGGCTCTTGATCTCTTTCATCGCTTCAATTGCCTCATCGTCGTATTGCAGCCGCAGCAGGTGCGCTTTGCGCTTGCCCAGGCCATGTTCGGCCCCGACGGTTCCGCCAAGAGAAACGGCGTGGCGGGCGAATTCGATCATCAATCGCTTGCCGCGTTCGAACTCCTCCTCCGTTGTGGGAAGGATATTGACATGAACGTGGGCGTCGCCGATATGGCCGAAAATGACATAACGGCCGGGAAATTCGGCTTCAAGACGGCCGCGGTAGTAAGCCATCATCTCGCGATTGCGGGCCAAGGGAACGGCGTAATCCGACCCGAGTTTCAGGAATCCGTTGCGGCGCACGGAGTCGTTGACGGACTCCGGCAGCGCGTGGCGAAACCGTCGGAATCGCTCGCGGTCGGCGGCATTCGCGGCGAACCACGAGGCTTCGTCCAGCGAGCCGCATTCGATGAGCCGGTCCGCCCATTCCTCCATCTCCGGCCCGTCCTCGGCGGCAAGCTCCTGCTCAATCAGCAGCGCCGCCCGCGCCTTGCCGGGGATTTCCGGATACTTCTCGCGCAGCAGATCCAGCGAGCCCGCGTCCATGTATTCGAGCATGCGCAGCAGCGGCGTGCCGCGCCATGCCTCCACCGCCGAAAGCGCGGCGTCGTCGCCCGGCATAAAAATCACGCCGGTGAGCAAATGTTTCGGCGCGGGCAGCAATTGTACCTCGGCCTCGGTGACGACGCCCAGCGTTCCCTCCGAGCCGATGAAAAGATCAAGGTAGTCCATGCCGGGCTTCAGCCAGTAGCCCGCGGAATGTTTCGTTGTTTCCGGCATCGGAATCAGCGGCGCGGCGAACGGCAGCGGCTCTCCTCGCCGCGGCGCCAGCAGCGTGCCATCCATCAAGGCCACGCGCAACGCGCGAACATGCCGCCGCGTGTCCCCATAGCGGAAGCTTCGCGATCCGCTGGCGTTGGCGGCAATGTTGCCTCCGATGGCGGACGAATTTTCCGTCGGATCGGGAGCGTAGAATTGTCCGCTCGCCTGCGCCGCGGCCTGTAGTTCGCGCAGAAGGACACCGGAGCCTACAATGGCGGACCCCGGATGGATCTCGAGCCTGCGGAACTTCTCCATTGAAATTACCCAGCCGCCCTTGGGACAGCGCCCGCCCGCGACTCCCGTGCCGGCGCCGGCGATCGTCACCGGAGTGCGCGTAGCCGAGGCCTTCCGCAGCACATCGAGGAGTTCCTCCTCCGTGGCCGGCAGGAACAGCGCCTCGGCGTTACCCTGGTAGCCCGAGGCGTCTTCCAGATAGTTTTGGGGAACGGGAGTAGTCACACTTCCAGGATGACAGGCATGATCAGCGGGCGGCGCGAAGTCTGCTTGGAAATATAGCGGCGCAGGTCCGTGCGGATCTTCTCCTGCATCACTCCCCAATCCGTACGCTCCTCGGGCGTCGAGCCCTCGAGAGTCTTGGCGACAATCTGGCGCGCGCCTTGCAGCAGTTCCGAACTGTCCTCGAAGGACACAAAGCCGCGGCTGACGATTTCCGGAAGCGATTCGTTCTTCCCCGTATGCTTGTTGATGGCGATGATGGGAAGCACGAAGCCGTCCTCGGAAAGATGCCGCCGGTCGCGGATCACCATGTCTTCCACAACCTCGTCGACTGTGCCGGAATCGATGCAGACGCGCCCCACCGGAACGCTCGTCCCTTTCCGCGCTCCATAGTCGTCGAACTCCACCGATTCGCCCGAGTCGATGACGAACGTGTCCTTCAAACCCGCGCCGAGCACGGTTTTTGCAAGAGAAGCATGGCGGGCCAGTTGACGGTACTCTCCGTGAACCGGGATGAAGTATTTGGGCCGCGCCAGGCTGAGCAGCAGTTTCAGCTCTTCCACGCTCGCGTGTCCGGAAACATGCACCGGCGGATTCATCGAGCCGTACACCACGTCGCCGCCGCGGCGCGCGATGTGGTTGATCATCCGGTAGATGGGCTTCTCGTTGCCTGGAATGATGCGCGAACTGAGCACCACCGTGTCGCCGGGGCGGATGGAGAGATGCTTGTGGTTGTCCACCGCCACCCGCGCCAGGGCGGACATCGGTTCCCCCTGCGTGCCGCTGATGACCGCCACCACACGATCCGCCGGCGACTGCATGATGTCTTGCGGCCGCAACAGGATGGAATCCGGAATCTGAAGCAGGTTCAGACTATGGGCAATTTCCGTGACGCTCAACATGCTGCGCCCGAGAAACGCCACTCGCCGGCCGTATTCGCCGGCCAGGTAGAGTATCTGCTGCAGCCGGTGAATCGAACTGCTGAAACACGACAGCACCAGCCGTCCATTGGCGCGATGGAAGCAATCCTCGAGGCGCGGCCGGACCGCGCGCTCGCTTTCCGTAAAGCCCGGACGGTCCACATTGGTGGAATCCGAGAGCAGCAATAGTACGCCGCGCTTCCCGTACTCGGCAAACTTGTGAAGGTCGAACGGGATGTCGTCGAGCGGCGTGGGATCGAGTTTGAAGTCCCCGGTGTGGATGATTACTCCCAGCGGAGTCGTGATCGCCAGGGCGACACAACTGACAATGGAGTGCGTGACATGGATGAACTCGATGGAGAAGGGTCCCGCCTCGATGATGTCGCCGGGGTGTACCTCGCGAAAATCTGTTTCCTCTTCGAGTTCATGCTCCTCGAGGCGGCGCTCGACCAGGGCCAGCGTGAGGGCTGTGCCGTACACGGGCACATTCACCTGGCTCAACAGGAACGGTACTCCGCCGATGTGATCCTCATGGCCGTGGGTCAGCACGAGCGCGCGCACGTGCTCCTTGTTCTCCTCGAGGAAGGAAAAATCCGGAACTACAATGTCTACCCCGAGCAATTCCGCGTCGGGGAACATCATCCCCGCGTCGACAACGAGAATGTCGTCGCCGTAACGAATGGCCAGGCAGTTCATTCCGAATTCCCCGAGACCTCCCAGGGGAATGACCTGCAGTTTGCGATCTGACATGAAGCTACTAGGCTAGCATGGCGGAAGCACGCCGCCGCTCCGGGGGAAACACGCGGCGCGGACGGAGATCCCGGCTCCGCGGAAACGGCTACACGCCGGCCAGCGAATACTGTTCCGCCATCTCGGAAACCACGGTCACGCCGCCTTCGCTGATGGTGTAGCCGCGCGCCCGGTCTTCTTCGAGATCGATGCCGATCTGCGTTCCTTCCGGGATTCTTACGCCGGCATCAATAATTGCCTTGCGGATGCGGCAATAGCGCCCCACGCGTACGTTGTGAAGAAGAATCGATTCCTCCACGTCGCAGAAACTATTCACCCGGACTCCCGGAGACAGGACGCTGTGCACCACTCGCCCGCCGGAGACGATACACCCGGGCGAGACAATGGAATCAATCGCCACGCCCACCCTCCGTCCTTCCTGGGCAAACACGAATTTCGCCGGAGGCGCCTGCAACAGGCGCGTGCGCACCGGCCAGCGCGTGTCGTAGAGGTTGAATTCAGGCGTTACGGCCACCAGGTCCATGTTCGCTTCGTAGTAAGCATCAAGCGTCCCTACGTCGCGCCAGTAACGTACTCGCTTGTCGTTCAGGTCGCGGAAGTCGTATGCCGTCACCTGATGCGTATCGATCAGGCCGGGAAGTATGTTCTTCCCGAAATCGTGCGCCGATTCCGGATCTTCGGCGTCCTTGCGCAGCGCATCCAGCAGAACCTCGGTCCGGAACATGTAAATGCCCATCGAAGCGCTCACCATGTCCGGATTGAAAATGCTGCGTGTGGGTTTGCCATGTTGCGGCTTCTCTTCGAAGCCGATCACGCGGTAGTGATCGCCGATCTGCGCGATGCCGAATCTTCCCGCTTCCTCCGGAGGAACCTGGATGGTGGCAATGGTGACGTCAGCCCCCGTCTTCACGTGCCAGTCCTGCATCTCCTGGTAGTTCATCTTGTAGATGTGGTCGCCGGAGAGGATGAGGGTGTGTTTGGGGGACTCGGCCTCGATGCTCTCGATGTTCTGGTAGACGGCGTCCGCCGTGCCCAGATACCAGTCCTCATGCACGCGTTTCATGGGCGTGATGACTTCGATGAATTCGCCGAGTTCGGGCGGAAGGATACTCCAGCCCTCCCGCAAATGGCGAATCATTTCGAGCGCTTTATATTGCGCAAGAACAAAAACGCGCCGGATATTCGAATTAATACAATTCGATAAAGTGAAGTCGATAATCCGGTAAGTGCCGCCAAACGGAACTGCCGGTTTGGCGTTGTTTCGCGTAAGAGGGTGAAGGCGCTCACCAGCGCCTCCGGCCAGGAGAATCGCAAGCGTGTTCCGCATCGGTGCCTAAGTCTAGTATAGAGCCCCGGCGCGGATGATTAAATGGCGCGAAGCCGTCAGCGGGCGTGATGGCTGGCTGCGTAGTGCTCTTTCAGCAGATCTTCGCCCCAGTCATTACCCATTTCGCGCCATACCGAGTGAATATGGTTGGCGTCGTTCTGCGTGTTGTCGTACTCGATGAGGAAGGTGGGCGCCTGCACGCGGTAATAGTGCGGCCCGCCCTTCTGCTCCACTCCGGCCCAGGCGAAGTAGATGTTGTTGCCCGCCTTCCTGATCAGTTCCTGGCGCGCCCGCGCCGGCTGATCAGGCACGTTATGGCAGTATTCATCCAGCAAAGTCTCGAGCAGGGCGCGCTGTTTGACGTTCATCTTCGAGAACTCCAACCCCGAAGGCTGTCCCTTGAGCGCGGCGGTGCGAGAGGCGCCGGTCAGGATGTCTTTGTACGCCGTGGGGTCGACAATCGCCACCTTCTTCTGCTCCGGCGTCAGCGACATCAGCACGGCCCGGCCGAAGTCTTCCTCATGCCCCAGAACCCGCATCCCCTTGCGAGGTCCTTCCAGCACCATGGCGGGATTGGAGCCGAAGAACTCCGGGCTGCCCACTACCTTGCCGTTCACCACCGTGAAATGCAGGCTCACGTGATGACCTTCCACGCGATAGCTCCAGACGCCTTTTTCCGAGGGAGTGCCGAACACGCTGAAGTAGTAACGCTCGGGATTACGCCGCACGCCGTCATCCTTCTCAAGCAAACGAAGCACGTCTTCCAGGCTCATGATGGAGATCGCCTTGATGTAGCCCCGCTGGCTCAATCCCGCGCTCAACATGGCCTGTGCAAGGTGCTTTTGCGGCGGTGTCATCTCCAGAAGGGTAAGCCCCTTACGCCCGCGATGGAGGGTCTGCTGGATGTTATTGTCCGGTACGAAGTGCCAGAAAAACCGCTCCTGGTCCTTAAAATCGAATGTCGCTTTCGCTCGCTGCTCGGGAGTGAGCGAATTCAGAAATGCGTTCGCCGCCTCGGACATCACCAGAGGCGAGTTGACGCGGTAGTATGCGGAAGTCAAGAGAAACGCGAAGCCAGCGGTAAGACCCATGCGCCAAAAAATGGCCCCAGGGCGGCAGAGTCGGAACAAGGTGGCTCTCCTTTCTGTGGGGACAGTATATCGCAGCCCCGGCACGGTAGCATAGCAGTGAGTGTCCATTCTTTTGAATTGCCGGAAACTGACGAAGTCCTTCGGTTCGGGGGCTTTATTCAAGGAAATCGATCTCTCCGTGGAAGAAGGAGACCGCCTCGGATTGATCGGTCCGAACGGGAGCGGAAAGACCACGCTCCTGCGCATCCTTGCCGGGCTGGAACAAGCCGATGAAGGCGCCGTTGCCCTGCGCAAGATGACACGTCTTGCCTACGTCCCGCAGGATTCCGTGTTCCCCGCCGGCGTCCGCGTGCGCGACGTTCTCGATGCCGCCGCCCCCGCAAACGAAGAGAAGGATGGCCGTATCGCCGCGATGCTTGGAATAGCCGGGTTCGCCGAACCGGACGCGGAAGCCGCAAGATTGTCGGGGGGATGGCGCAAACGGCTCGCCCTGAGCGAGGCGCTCATTCAGGACCCGGATATCCTATTGCTCGACGAGCCCACCAACCACCTCGATCTCGCCGGCATCCTCTGGCTCGAAAAGTTGCTCGAGGATGCCCGCTTCGCGGCTATCGTCGTGAGCCATGACCGCTACTTTCTCGAAAACGTAGCCACGTCGATGGCGGAGTTGAGTCCACGCTACCCGGGAGGCCTCTTTCGAGTCACGGGAAATTACAGCCGGTTTCTCGAACAACGGGCGGACTTTCTCGATGCCCAACAAAAACTTCAGGAATCGCTCGAAACGAAAGTGCGCCGCGAGGTCGAGTGGCTGCGGCGCGGAGCCAAGGCGCGTACCACGAAGTCAAAAGCGCGTATTGACGAAGCCAACCGCCTCATCAGCGAACTCGGAGATGTCGCCGGGCGCGCCCGGAGCGCGGTGGCCGGCATAGATTTCACCGCGTCCGACCGCCGCACCAGGCGCCTGGTGGAAGCCGAGAGACTTGGGTTCGGCACGCTGTTTCAGGACCTCGATCTCACCCTCATGCCGGGGATGCGCCTTGGTCTGGTGGGGGC
>JADLBG010000598.1 GCA_020847895.1 Bryobacterales bacterium | reverse complement strand
TGTAGAGAGGCGAATGGCAAATGGGCTCGATCGTGGCATGGCGACACACAACCAGAATCCCACAGGCCAAGCGCTTATGCCACTCAATAATACGTCGGTGTATTTATGAAACAGTGTACTAAGCTAGGGCGTTCGGGGAACAACACGGTGAGAGCATTCCTGGCGGTCGAGCAAAGGGGCTTGGGGGCCGTGGATGGTGTAGATGCCATGGGTTGGGGGAACCGGCGGGGAAAGAGGGAGCAGCGTGACGGGATATATCCGGCTCAGTGTGAGTAGCGCCTGCTCGAGGTGTTTCCCTTCGAGGAAGGTGGAGTTGGGAGTACGGATCCAGAAGGAGGCGCCTGCGGCGTGAAGATTGTGGAGGAGTTGCGGCGGGGCGCCAATGGGGTTCTTGGAATGGGAATAGATAAGGGAGTAGGGCTCGGCGGAGAAACCGCGGATGGATTTGTGGCCGGTGTACAAGTAGTAGAGGGGATCGAGGTTTCCGGCAAGAACAGCGGCAGGCGGAGTGTGTTTCTTTGTCCAATCGAGAAGGGACGCCAGAGGATACCAGCCGTCGGAAGGGCGGAGATTGGGCTGCGGATCGCCGAGGCGGAGAGTGTGGACGGACGCCTGAGCGAGGGAGAGCGCGCAGGCGAGGCAGGCCAGGGCGGCGCAAAGAGCCGCCGTAGCGGTGGTGCGCGACACCGATTTCCATCCATACCAATAGAGCAGTGGGAGGAGCGGGACGAGGAATCGCAGGGGGCTCCAGGCCCAACACAGGACGAGGGCGAAGTAGGCGGCAAGAAAAGCGGGCAGGATGGAGCGCTGTGCACGGAGTATGCCCGCAAAGACCACGCCTCCCGCCAGGGCGGCCGGGATGAGGGAAGCAGGGCTCATGGGGAGTCCGGCGAGAAGTCCGGGGGTGAGGAAGACCATGAGCGCATTCTGCAAGAGGATGTGTAACTTTTGAGACCAGGTGAAGTTGAGTAGAATGTTCCAACCCTGGTAATTGGAGTTGGAGTAGTAGGCGTCGTTGGCGGCGGGGACGGAGGAATAAGAAGCGACCCAGAGGATCCAGGGGAGGCAGAGTGCGGCAGCAACGGTGGAAAACAACAGCGCATGGCGAAAGAGACGTTTGCAGGCAAACAGCGCCGGGGCGGCCACGAGCAGCGCGGCGCCAGCGCCGCGGGTGTGGAAGGCGAGCGCGGCAAAGACGGCTCCGAGCAGGATGTCGCGATAGTTTGGCCGGCGTTCGGCGCGGCGGAGAAGGAGCAGGGATGCGGTGGTGAGGGCGGCGAAGAGAGTCTCGGAGAGCATGGCATTGCTCATGTAGACTACCCAGGCCGAGCCAGCGGTGAGGAGGCAGAGGGAAGCGGCGAGGCTGGGGGATGCGCCCTCGTTGCGCAGCAGAAGCCATGAGAGGAAGAACCAAGCCAATGCGGCGGTGAGGGGAAGAATCTTGAGGAGCGGCACGTTCGAAGGAAAGTCGGGCGCCAGCCGCCAGATGCCGGAGAGCAGGAGGGGAAACAGGACGGGGTACTTGGTTTGAGGGATTTCGGAAGGGAGGCTGATGATGCGGTAGCCTTTGCCCTCGGCCAAGGCCTTGGCGGTGACCATGTAGACACCGTCGTCGTGGTAGGTGCCGGCGGCGGGGGCGCGCCAGGCAATGAAATAGGCGGCAAGGAGAGCAGCCGCGGCGGCCGCGAAGAGAGCCTTACGCCAGGCGGACATCGCGAAAAGCCTCGATCAGGCGGAAGGAAGTTTGGACGGCGCCGATGGGTTCTCCCCGCTGTTCGATGTGGGAAGAATCAATGTGTCCCAGTTCGCGGGCCAACTGGAGATATTCGAGCTTCCGCGGATCGATCCCCATGATGCGGCAGCAGGTAGCGTCGACGGCGGGCAGATTCTGTCCCATGACGATTACGCCGCACTTCTTCGGGGTGCCCTGGATTGGTCCGTTGCCTTCCATGCCGACGATGCCGTCAACGATGGCGAAGGTGTTGCGGAAAACGCGGTTGAGGGCAAGGATGGACTTAGGAATGCCAATCTGATGAAGGACGTTCTTGGGCCAGCCATAAATAGATCCGGGGACCAGGCCGAAGAAGTTTTTCATCGAGAGCGTGGCGCCGGTCCAATGGTGAGTCTTCATCTTGGGCATGGAGACGATGAGGTCGGCGGCGAGGACGGTTTTTGGGAAAAAGAACTCGGGCTGGCCGGCGAAGTTGTGAACCGGGATGATATCGTCGCGGTTGAGATCTACGAAGAGGTGGTCGAAGCGAGCGAGGCCTTTGCGGTAATCGGCTTCTTCGGCGAGAAACATGGTATCGCGGCGATGACCGGGTCCTTCGCCGATGCGGACTTCGGCGGCGCCCATTTTCTGAAAGGTTTCGATGGCGGCGGCGAGGAGGGCGACGTTGGTGTTGATGGTGGTGGCGGAATCGAATTCGACGAGGTTGGGCTTGAGGAGAATCCTCTTTCCCTTGACCGAAAGGCCGCACGCGCTGACACCGGTTTCGAGGGTGGCGGCAAGTTCCTGAGAATAGGAAGACGCCTTGGCGATGAAGACAGCGGAAGAGCCGGGCGGTTCCTTGGGCAAGGGAGGCGGCGATGCGCATCCGTCGAGGAGGGCGGCTCCGGCCAAGGGGAGGAAACGACGCCGGGGGAATTTCAGGCAATTTTGAGCCATTGGTGGCCTCCGTTGGGACAGGCAAGAGCCTCGAGGGCGGTTACCATCACGTCGCTGCCTGGAGGAGAGGGATCGGAAGGCGCGGGCACATCCCTGCCGTAGTTACGCAGGCCAATGGCGAGCCATGCCTTGGCGAGCGGAGAGCTTGTCTCCATCCAGTACTTCCGGGCGAGATCGAGGGAGCGCTCCAGGTTATCGCGGGTGCATCCCTGGAGGCCGGTCAAGGCGATCCCCGTGGTTTCCGGATAGGAGGGCAGATCCACGTGGTAGACGCGGCGATTGCCGTGATTCCAACCTCCGTCATTTGTGCGCCGGTCGAGCAGCATGCGCTCGCCTTCGTCGATCCTCTCCGCGATAGCGCGGGCAGAAACGTTTCGGGAGGCTTTCTTCAGGGCAAGCAGGGAGTGCGCGGTGGGCTCCACCCAACTGGCGGCAGCGGGACTCCAGGGCCACCCCCTCCAGCGGCGGTCGTATTCCACGGGAAGTTTCCAGACGGCATTCAAGGCCCGCTCGAAGAATCCGCCTTCGGAACCTTTCGACCCGACGAGCCATTGGAGACCCCGTTCAAAAGAAGAATCGAAACTTTCCTGGACGCAAAGCAATGTGACGCAGAGCGCAGAGGCCCAGGAGGGGGTGGCCACGGGCGCTGCCGGGCGCCAACCGCCGCCGGGGAGTTGCCAGGAGCGGAGCAGGCTCCAGCCACGCTCCCAGGCGGACACTGAGGCGGGGTCCTGATAGAGAGCAAACAGGGCGTAACAGGTGGGTTCAAGCCAGGATTGGCGCGCGGGCAGATAGCCCCAACCGCCGTCCTTGTTTTGGGAGGCGCGAAGGGCTTCGAGGCGTAACTGGTGAAAGTCGGGCACCAGAGGGGAGATCGGAAGAACGTCGGGAAAACTGTATTGGGCTGGGAGGCGATTGAGGCAAGGTTTTTCCTTAGGGGACCCTAATGGTTTTTCCTAGTTCCGCCGATTGCTAAGTTCATGACGCAAACCCACGATGATCAACTCGCTATTGTTCTGGGCCAGAGGCAACTGATCGCTGTTTGTTGCATGTTTCTTGTGGTGATGGGGCTGGTCTCGACGCTCGCATATGTTTGCGGCCGCTCAATTACGGCTGCGCAGATGAAGGCGCAGGAGAAGCCGGAACCGGCGCCTGCCATATTTCTCGACCCGGTGAGGCCGGCAACCCCGGAGCAGGCAAGAGCGCCACGGCCCATGGAAGCTCATGCCGAGACGCTACCAGTGCGGCCGAAGCCGGCGATTGTCCCACAAGCGAGGCCGGCAGCAGCGGCGGTATTGGCGGCAACCGAGGCGGAGCCAGCGGAACCGGCTCAAGGGGAGTCGTACTGGCAAGTGGGCGTGGTTGACCGGGGCATTGCGGCCGTGTTCGTGGAATACCTGACGAAGCATGGATTCCGCGCGAGAACCGCCTCGGCGCAATCGGGAAACCTGAGGCGCGTGCTGGTGGGGCCGGTGACGGACTCCGCCGATGGGGAGAGCATAAAGAGGAATCTCGACGCCGGCGGGTTTCAATCGTTCATGAAGCGGTACTAGGCTGGAGCGGACTGTTTCAGGAGGCGAAAAGCGGGGCGATGGAGATAAGGGTCAGACCGGCGATGAAGAACAGCAACATCAGCCGGAGGAGCATATTTACCCTGGATTCGGCTCCCTGAAATTCTTTCCAATAAAACAGGCCCCAAAGCGCGCTGACGAGAGTGGCGCCCTGACCGAGCGCGTAGCTGATGGCCGGCCCGACCTGTACGCTTCTGGGAGCGCTGGCGGCGGTGAAGTTGGCAATGGCGCCGGTACACCAGATGGCTCCACCAAGGACGCCAAACAAGTGTTGCCGGCCGGTACCTTTGAAATACTGCGAGAACTCGACGGGCTTGCCCTGAACCGGGAGATTCATGAAGTAGATGTTGAAGACAAAGGTGGTGAAGAAAACACCGATGGAGAAGCAGACCGCGACGCTATAGGGACCGAGTCCGATATCCCCGGTTTTTGAGAGTTCGACGAGGGGATAGAAAGTACCCATGAGAATTCCGCTGATGAGGCTCACAATAATGCCCTTCGCCGATCCCTTGGATTTCTTCCCTTTGTTTTCCGCCTGCGCGCGGCTGTGGGCACTGTAACCCATGGAGTCGAACAAGATAGCCATGAGGACGAGGCCGACCCCGCCAAACAAGAGGATGGGGTTTCCTTGCGGATTGATGATGTAGTTGAGGCCGACTCCGATGACCAGGGCAAGCCCGATGGCGACCGGAAAAGCCACGGACATGCCGGCGAGGGAGATGGCCGCCACGAGAAGCATGTTGGCGAGATTGAAGACGCCTCCCGCCACGAGGGCATAGGCGATCTGTCTCTTGCCGGTGACCTGAATGTTGTCGATGAAGGACAATTCCGTTCCGAACTGTCCGAGGGTAAGGGCGGCCACGAAAGCCGCGAGGAGAACGCCGAAGGCGTAGTCGAAGTAGAAGAGTTCGAATCGCCACTTGGCGCCGGACATTTTGAACGTGTTGGCCCATGAGCCCCAGCAAACCATGGAGAGGATGGACAAAAGCAAGGCGGCCCAGTAGGTGGTTGGGAGAATCATATCGACTTCGAAAGCTGAGAGTACACTGCCGGGAGTGCCGTGGTCAAGGCGAGGAACAAGGATTGCGGCGCGGGTGGAAACGTTGAAATAATGTGGAGCGGATTCCTCGCACTATGATCTTCCGGTCAATTTTCGTTCTCACGGCAGCGCTGGCTCTACCTGGTTCCGATGCCCAGGCAGGACAGGCGGCGGCCAAGCCCAAAGTGGACCACTCGTTGGGGTACGACAATACTCCATTCCTGCCAGGGCAACCCTGGCGGGTGCATGACATCACGCGTCCGCACCCGCCGAAAGTGACGCCGGGGAGTATTCCAGGCGCGCCGCCATCAGATGCGGTGGCGCTGTTTGATGGAAAGGATCTTTCGAAATGGAGAATGACGGCGAAGGGGAAGACCGCGACCTCGACTTGGAAGGTGGCGAACGGATATTTCGAGGTAGATCCGCAAGGAGGAGACCTGGTCACAAGAGACAAGTTCGGGGATTGCCAGTTGCACGTGGAGTGGATGATTCCGGCAGGGGAGACAGGCAAAGGGCAGGATGGGGGCAACAGCGGTGTCATGCTGATGAGCGCCTATGAAATCCAGGTGCTCGAATCGTTCAGGAACGTGACCTATGCAGACGGGCAGGCGGGGTCCATCTACGGGCAGTGGCCGCCGCTCGTGAACGCCTCACGCCAGGAAGGGGAGTGGCAAAGCTACGACATCTTCTTCGAGGCTCCGGTTTTCGCGGCGGGAATGGTGGTGAAGCCGGCATACATGACGGTGGTGCATAACGGCGTTCTGGTGCAGCATCACAAAGAAATTCTGGGCCACGTCGTGCACGCGAAGGTTGCGGTGTATTCTCCACACACGCCGGAAGAACCCCTGCTGTTGCAGAACCATCATCACCAGGTGAGATACCGCAACATCTGGATCAGGCGGCTGAAGGGCTATGACGTCCGCTGAGTGAGGGCGCACGGATGAACCAATCCGACGCGAGGCGGACGCCCGATCAGGCGCCCACGGCTTCCGGTTCTGTCTCGCGACGATAGGCTTTTCGGCCGGCGGCGAGGGCTGCCTTCACTCCTTCCTGCCGGGTGGCGAGTGTGTTGACGCCGCGTTCGGCTATGTGCGAAGCCCTCCCGCGCAATTCGATACTGCGCTGATGGAGGAAATCGCGGCTCTGCCTGGCTTTCGCCAGAATATTGCCACGGGTGTCGGTTCCGGTGCGTGGCGCCAGCAGAATTCCAGCCACATAGCCAACCCCTGCCCCAAACAGCAGCATGGTGATTTCCTTGTAGAGCACCCCGTTGTTGTGATTTTGCATGCAAGTCTCCTTTCCTGAAAGATTCGAATGCCTGGTGACAATGGTTCGCTTCCGGACGGGAACCCAATGTCCGCTTTCTCCAAGGAGAGCAAGCGGCGGACCATTTGGGGCATGGGGGGTTTTTGGAGAGGGGATTGCACAACAGGTTCGTTAGTGGAGTTCAAGCCAGGGGCCGAGGAAAGGAGAACAGGAAATGCTATGGACAATCGCGGTAATCCTTGTGGTGATGTGGCTTCTGGGACTGGTCACCTCCTATACCCTTAGCGGGTTTATCCACATCCTGCTGTTTCTGGCCATCGTAGTTGTATTGATTCGTATCATTCAGGGGCGGAATCCGATTTGAGGAGTGAAGGTATTTTCTGCACACCGGCCGGAAATTAGTTCTCTGCCGGGGTCAGGAAATGATTCCCTTGCGCACGGCATAGAGAATCAGTTCAGGGACGCTGTGTAGATTGAGTTTCTGAAGAATATGGGTGCGGTGGGTTTCGACGGTGTAGAGGCTGAGGTTGAGCATGGAGGAGACTTCCTTGTTCGATTGGCCCTCAGCCAGGAGTTGGAGGATTTCCCTCTCTCTAGTGGTCAGGAGTTCGTAGCTATCCTCCACGCCTTTTTGCTGGACTTGACGGATGTAGTCTTCAAGGAGCATGCGGCTGATACCGGGGCTGAAGAAGGACTTGCCGGCGACTACGGCATGGATGGCTTGAATGAGATCGGTTTCCGCGGAGTCCTTAAGGAGGTAGGCGCGGGCTCCGGCTTTGAGGGCGCGCAGGACGTAGCTCTCGTCGGAATGCATGCTGAGGATGACCACGGAGGTTTGCGGGTAACGGGAGACGATCTGGCGGGTGGCCTCAATTCCGTTGAGGTGAGGCATGGCGATGTCCATCACGACCACGTCGGGCTTGAGCTGATCGGCAAGGTCCACGGTTTTGCGGCCGTCGTCGGCCTGGCCGATAATTTCAAAACCGGATTGGCGCTCGAGCAGAAGGCACAGGCCGGTGCGCATGACGGTGTGATCATCGGCCACAAGGATTCGAATTACGCTCATGGAACTGTTGTTGGGCTTTCCTTTTACCAGGGTACCGCGGGCAGGGCGAGCAGACGCGGGGGAAATGTGAGATGCTCAGGCAGACTTCACGGGAAGTTCACTCATATCGACAAGTGGGAGCTCGACCTTGATGAGCGTGCCGCGGCCGGGTTCGGATTCGAGGTGGAAGTTGCCGCCGAGGTAACGCACACGCTCCTCCATGCCAAGTAGGCCGAGTCCGCGCACGTAGCGTGGATCAAAGCCTTTGCCGTTGTCCTGGATGACCAGGAGAAGACGAGTGGGCTCCTGGCGCACGACAATGCGGACATGAGTGGCCTGGGCGTGGCGGGCACAGTTGTTCAAGGCTTCCTGGACCACGCGGTAGACGCAGGTTTTGTGCTCGTCGGAGAAGGAATCGGGGGCGTCGTCGGCGGAGAGTTCGACGCGCACGCCGGTGCGGCGTGACATTTCGCGGGCCTGCCAATGGAGAGCGGGGATGAGGCCGAAGTCATCGAGCATGGAAGGACGCAGGAGCAGGGACATGT
>JADLBG010000597.1 GCA_020847895.1 Bryobacterales bacterium | reverse complement strand
CTCCCGGGAAGAACTCCCTCCGGGCCGGCGGCCGGGATCGAACAAATCCTGAACTTGCAGCCTGAAGCGGACTGCGTTGATGATCACGCGAGGGTACTTCGGACAGGTCCTTGCCGCCTACGGCGCTTGCGTCCCCGGCAACAGCGGGACCGGCCCCCAGACAGACTCTCCTTCAAGAGCAGTAACCAGGAGCAGAAGAAATCAACTCGCCAAACCTTCCTACGTTAACATGGCGGGTGGGGGGTGTCAACTTTTTTCCTTGACACTTTTTTCCTGAAGGCGGAGAGAGGAGTGAGGATCCGCTTCACTGCGGGAGCCGGGCCTGATCTATGGCGCCCCTGGCTACCGCTGGTTCGACGCCTCCGCCGCCAGTTTCAACTCCCTGTTCACCTGGTCCAGCAGTTCCTTCGCCTTCTGGGCGTGTCCCTGCAAGTCCCATTCGTTGGCCCTCTGCGCATCCACCACCCGCTCCCACGCCTGCCTGGTCAACCGCTGCGCCGCGGCAAGGTTCGGATGCCTTCCGGGGGAAACGTTTTGCCTCGGTCTCTGTGCGATGGCAACGCCCCCGACCAGCAGCAGGGACGCGAACAGGACGGCAATCACTCGGACTTTGGTCATAGCGGGATTCTAAAGTCCAACCGCTGCGATCACAATACCGGAAGTTCTCTACTCTCCCTCCCGATTCGGCCCTACTGGCGCTGCCCCGCGCCAATCGCGGATAGTAGAAAGGAGTCATGTCCTCCAGCCCATCAAGAATCGCCCTCGTCACCGGCGCCGGAAGCGGCATCGGACGCGCCGTCGCTCTGGCCCTGCAGGCTGCCGGCTATTCCGTCACCCTGGCCGGACGCCGCCCCGCCGAGCTTGAGAAAACCGTCTCCCTCGCCATGCCTTCGGGCGGCAAGATGCTCACCGTCCCCACGGACATTAGCAACCCGGATTCCGTTGCCGCCCTGTTCGCCCGCGCCCATCAGGAATTCGGCCGCCTGGACGTCCTATTCAATAACGCCGGCATCGGCGCGCCTGCCGTCCCCATGGAGGATCTCACTCTCGAACAATGGAACGCTGTCGTCGCCGTCAACCTCACCGGAGCTTTTCTTTGCGCCCAGCAGGCCCTCCGCATCATGAAAGCGCAGGAACCCCGCGGCGGCCGCATCATCAACAACGGCTCAATCTCGGCCTACACTCCACGCCCCAACTCGGCTCCCTACACCGCCACCAAGCACGCCATCACCGGACTCACGAAGTGCATCTCTCTTGATGGCCGAAAATACGACATCGCCTGCGGCCAGATCGACATCGGCAACGCGGCCACCGAAATGACCGAACGCATGACGGCGGGCGTGCCCCAGGCCAACAGCACCGTTATGGTGGAGCCCCGCATGAACGTCCAACACGTGGCCGACGCAGTAGTCTACATGGCCAGCCTCCCGCTTGATGCGAACGTTCAGTTCATGACCGTCATGGCCACGAAGATGCCCTTCGTCGGGCGAGGTTGACGCGTTACCATAAGCCCTAACCACCCCACATGAACGACTACCTGCTCTCCTTCCTCCTGGGTATTATTGAAGGACTCACGGAATACCTCCCGGTCAGTTCCACGGCCCATCTCCGCATCACGGAAGCCCTGCTCGGCATCGACCTCTCCGACGGCTACTGGAAGATGTTCTCCATCGTGATTCAACTTGGGGCCATCCTCTGCCTTCCCATCTACTTTCATCGCCGCATCAGAGAGTTTCTGGTCACTTTCCCCAAGGGAATCCGCGGGGACCGCACTGTGTTCACTCATCCTCTCACGCTTACGCTGCTTGCCTTCGTCTGCACGGCTGTCCCCTCGCTGCTTGCCTCGAAGATTATCGGCAAGCACCTCGAAAGCCTCACCATCATGGGAGGCGCCCTCATCATCGGAGGAGCCGTGATGTGGGCAGTGGACGCCAGGTACGGCAATCTTCCCCGCCCCGGAGACGTGGAATCGATCACACCTCGTCAGGCCATCTGGGTCGGGCTTCTGCAAACCCTCGCCCCTGTCTTCCCCGGCACCTCCCGCTCGATGGCCACTATCACCGCGGGAGAACTCGCCGGCCTCTCCCGCACGACCGCGCTCGAATTCTCCTTCCTCCTGTCCATCCCGACCATGGTGGCCGCCACGGGGTACGACCTTATCAAGTTCATCCGCCACCCCGAGGAGAGCGGGAACTCCGGAGCACTCCATTTCGATGCCCATGGCATTATCGTCCTCGCCATCGGCTTCATTGTCTCCTTCTTCGTAGCCTGGGGGGTGGTGGCCTGGTTCATGCACTGGGTCAGGAAGCACGGCTTCATCCCGTTCGCCATCTATCGCTTCCTCGCCGGCGCCGCCGTCCTCGCCTGGGCCTGGAAATGATTGCTCTCCTCGCCGCGTTACTCTTCTCCCCCGCGCCTGCACAGCATACGGCGGCGGTTTGCGGCGGCGACAACGGCGACCCGCTCAATTGCTACAACCTGGACACCAGCATTATCGTCGGGCGCCCATTTGAAGCGTACAGAGTCACCAACCCCGGCGCCGTCCTCACCGACCCCGTCTACCGGCGCACGCTTATCGCCGCCCTCGACAAGCAGGATTCACAGCGCATCTGCGGCGCCAATCCCTTCGCCGGTGTAGGAGGGCTTCAGCCCTCCGTCACGCTCAAGAACGTGGCCATCCGCGCCACGGAAGTCCCCGGCTCCGCTGACGTGGCGACGCTCTCGAGCGGCGAAATTGCCACTTCCGACGCCCTCATCCTCGGCTACTTCGGATTCCAGTTCCGCCGCGACCGTGCCAGCCAGACCCTCTCCATCAATTTTCTCGCCGCTGATGTTCCCGAACTCCGCAACGCCGGCCTCACGCCCGGAGTCAAGTTCACCTACTCTCCGGCCGCCACCCGCATCCTCGCCGAAGGCTACCTCCCCTACGAGCGCAAGTACCGCCGCCTTTTTCTCTCGGTGATCCAGAATCTGCCCGCCATTCTCGCCAACTCCAACTTCACCGCTCAGGGCTCCACCTGGAGCCAGTCTGAACTCATCGCCCAGGCAACTTTGTTCCGCGACAGGTTTTTCGCCGACCCTACCCCTATTCTGGCCCCTGACACTACGGGAGACGCGTCGGCCGCTCTCGAGTTCGCCGATTTCCTCATGCGCTACGGCGCCGAGTACACGGCGCTCCGTACCGCGAACGCCACTACAGCCCTGACGGCCACCATCACCTCCTGGGCCCGGGCCGGCGCGCTGCTCAGCTTCCCGAACCTTGATCCGGCTTCTCGCGACCTGCTACTCATGCAAGTCTTGAAGCCTCTCGTCATCGCCTGGGGCGCCATCCGCAACGACCCCGTCATCACAGCTTTCGACCGCCAAGCCGTGGAAGCCTGGATCGGCAACCTGATGGCCGTCGCCCTCTCCGCTCCCCTCCAATCCCCGGATAGCAGCGGTTATTTCGCGGAATCCATTCGCATGGCCTGGGCCATCATCATGCAGGACCACGCCACATTCGCACTGGGTGTCCAGCGTCTCTGGGTTGGCCTCAATCAGATGCGCGGCGATGGCAGCTTTCCGATTGAGACCCGGCGCCGCGCCTGCGCCCTTCGGTACCAGAACGTGGCCACCGGCCACCTGGTCACCCTCGCCGAACTTGCCACCACCCAGGGCTACGACCTCATGAGCCTTTCAAGCTATGGAAAAGACCTCACGCTCGCCATCCAGTTCATTCTCGATTCCATCGCCGATTCATCGAGGCTTCAGAACTACGCCAATGCCGGCTCGCCGCAAGAGTGTGAAAGCTCCGCCGCCACGGTGGATCTTTCCAGTTTCACCACGGCCTCGCCGAACGGCACTTACCTCGGCGCGTACATGGAACATTACGCCGCGCGCCTTCCTTTCGCCAATCCTGCCGTCGTCTGGCGCAACCGGACCCTGAATGTCCCCCTAGCCGACGCTCGCCCCCTCCTCAGTCCGGCAACCGGCGCGAACGCCACTTGCCTCTCCATGCTGGCGATGGAATTCACCGGCGCCCTCTCCGGCCAGTTCGCCAAGATCGCTGGAGACAACCAGGATGTCCCTGCCTACTCCTCGACCCCCATCCCGCTCACTGTCCAGTTCCGCGACCGCTTCAATAATCCCGTCGCCGGAGTGGTTGTCCGATTCCGCGTCGTCGATGGGAACGCCGCCGTTCCCCGGCCTACCACTCTCACCGACTCGAACGGTTTCGCTTCCATGCCCGTTACGGCTGGACCCGCTCCCGGCGGTTACATCATTGTCTTCGCGCAAATTGACGGGTTACCCGTGCAGGAATTCCACCTCAATACCGTCGCCTGCGCTTACACCGCCAACCGGGCCAAGCTCACGCTGGCGGGGGGCGGCGATCTCGCGGGAATCGGCATCGCCGCCAACGGCAGCGCCTGCCCGTGGACGGCCTCGGGCGCTCCCTCCTGGCTCCACTTTCTCACCGGAACGAGCTACACCGGAGGCTCCACGGTTCGTGTGCAGGCAGATCCCAACCCGCAACAATCCCTCCGTACCGCTTCGATCACCCTCGCCGGAATCCCAATCACGGTCTCTCAATCCGGAGGCGGATGCAGCTATTCCATTATGGGCCCCGGCTCAGTTGTGAATGCCGCCGGTGCGACGCTCGCCTTCACCGTCGCCACTGATCCGGCTTGCGGCTGGTCCGCTTCCGCTGCTCCCGATTGGCTCACCATCGCCTCGCCGTCGACCGTCACCGCGGCAGCCAATACAGGCTCCTCTCCGCGCACAGGTTCCATCAATGTCGCGGGCTTCATCACCCCGCTGATCCAACCTTCCCTCACAGGCGCTCCCGTCTTCACCGACGTCCCCGCGACACATCCGTTTTACGACTACATCACCCTTCTCAAGCAATCGCGAATCACGGCCGGGTGCACCGCTTCCACCTATTGCCCGGACGACGCCACCACGCGCGGCCAGATGGCCGTCTTTCTCATCCGCGCCCTTCTCGGCACGGATACCTTCCCCTATCCTTCCACTCCATTTTTTACCGATGTCCTCCCGTCCGACGCCTTTTTCCCCTACATCCAGAAACTGCGCGACCTCGGCGTCACGGGAGGATGCGCCACCAGCCGGTATTGTCCCGACGACCCGGTCACGCGAGGGCAGATGGCCGCGTTCCTGGTTCGCGCTCGTCTGAGTGTCGCCCCAGCCGGCGCATTCCCTTTCGTCCTGGCCCCCTACTTCGAGGACGCTCCCACAACGCACCCGTTCTTTTCTTATATTCAGAAAATGCGCCAGCTTGGAATTACCATGGGATGCACCACCGCTGCCTACTGTCCGGATGCTCCCACAACGCGAGGGCAGATGGCGGCTTTCCTGGTGCGCGCGTTCCTGACACCGTGAAGCGGTAGCAACAATAGAGTCTCGGCGGCAACGCCCTGCAACTTCGCCCGCTACAATACATACGATGGTTTCTAAAGTGCGCAAAGCGGTCTTCCCCGCCGCAGGTCTAGGTACTCGCTTCCTCCCCGCCACCAAGGCACAGCCCAAGGAGATGCTGACTCTTGTAGACAAACCTCTCATTCAATATGGAGTGGAAGAGGCCGTTCACTCCGGCATCCACAACATCATCATCGTCACAGGTCGTGGAAAGAGCGCTATCGAAGACCACTTCGACGTCAGCTTCGAACTGGAGCATCTTCTCGAGACGCGCGGCAAACGGGACTTGCTCGCCAGTGTCCGCGGAATCTCGGATATGATCGATGTCTCCTACATCCGCCAGAAAGAAGCGCTCGGTCTCGGCCATGCGGTTCTTCGCGCCAAGGAGTTGGTGGGCCAGGAACCCTTCGCCGTCGTCCTCTCCGACGACATCATCGATGCGGAAACGCCGTGCCTCCGGCAACTTCTCGATATCCATGAATTCTACGGAGCTTCCGTCCTGGCTCTGATGGAAGTGGATGGCCCGGAAATCTCGGCCTATGGCGTTGTCGATGCCGATCCGGTGGCGCACAACGGGATGGGGGGGCGCCTCTTCCGTATCCACAACATGGTGGAGAAGCCCAAACCCGGAGACGCACCTTCCAATCTCGCCATCATCGGCCGCTACATTCTCACGCCTGAAATCTTCGAATCGATCGAGTCCATTCCGCCGGGCAAAGGGGGTGAGATTCAGCTTACGGACGCCATCAAACATCTGCTGCGCAACCGCCCGGTCTACGGCCTGAAGTTCGAAGGCAAGCGCTACGATGCGGGTGACAAATTGGGATTCCTCCAGGCCACCGTGGAATTTGCGCTTCGCCGGCACGACCTCGGCAGCGCGTTTCGCGAATACCTCAAATCGATGACCTTGTAGTCCTGCGATGACTATCCCTTTCGAGCTTCCGGTGAGAGCGAGCGAGGCATCCGCACTCGCCGACCTGGTCTTTCAGATGGGAGACGGCCGGACGCTCAGCGGCGAACTCCGCCAGCGAATCGGGAACCGTCTTACCGCACTCGGTTTCGAAACGCTCACCCCTTATCCCGGATCCCTTCAACGCGACCCCACTCATCAATCGGTGTACTACATTGCCGCCGACGGCTCGGCGGCTCCAGATACCCAGCAACTGCTTCTCCGGCTTGCACTCGCCTCCTCGCCTGCCAGCGGCATGTTTCCGCAATCCGTTCTCATCGGCCGCATGCGCCCGGGCGGCGGGCGGGAAATCATCGTCAACAGCATCCCCTTTTCGCCCTCCGACACCCGCCACATTCTTACCTTCGCTGAGCAGGTAGACCGCGCCTTCCTGCCTCGTCCCCAGGGTGCGCAATCGTCTATTACGGTGGCCGGATCTCATCCCGAAAACAATTTTCCCGCCGCCTTCACCGCCTTCCGCGACATTCACCGGAGGACGGGACGGAACTTCGCCTCCGTCGCCGGACCTTACGAAACCTGCCTCTGGGCTGCAATTCGCGCGGGTTGGCGCGAAGGGTACAACGCCGAGGCCCCCGCAATTGTTATTGCCGGATCCAGTGAGGACGAAATCACCGCATCTCTCGAGGCGGTCAAGGACGAGATTCGCCGCGCTCCCGGGTACACGCGCTTTACCGCCGCTCTGCCGGTGGTGGAAGCCGGCGCCGGTCCGGACGTCGAGGGCCGATTCCATCAGGTGCTCAGTAAGGATGACGCCGACTGGGTTATCGCGGAATTTTCGAGCACGTTTTCGGCAGGAGAAGCGCATTGCGAACTCAGCCGTAGCGAAGTGATGCGCCTGGCGGTGAACTTCGTTCGCGGCCTCAAACTCATCGAGGAGATCCAGGACACAATTCGCCTCGCCAGGATTCAAGCCGGCTTCGGACGCATGTTCGATTTCGAGCTTTCCCTCGCCCAAGCGGAAAGCTCCACGACGCCGCGGGAGCTACTCTTCTGCCTGCACTGGCTGAAGTCGCGCGGCCGCTCCGCTCAACTCGCCGCTCCCAAGCTTGGCCCGCGGGTCAGCCATTCTGATCTTTCCGCCCTCGCCGCGGTGGCCCGCTACTTCAACACAACGCTCAGCATTGCATCCGGCAGCCGCCCAAGCGCCGATTTTCTCGCGGAAATCGCTCGCGCGACCGCCGGCCGCTGGAATTGCAAGATCTCTGAGGGCCTTTGCGATGCAGCCCATGTCGAATGGCTGGCGGAGCACCTTCGCGCATAGAATCGGTGAGATGCGTCGTGAGACATTTGCAGACTGGTCTGCGTCAGGTTGATGTCAACGATCCGCACCGGATCAACTCCAACGGCCCGAGGTTGGGAAACCGCCGGGGCGCGCGTTCAATGGCGCCGCGGGATAGCCTCAAAATTGCCCGCGTTGTTGTGAATGAGAGGCAAACGAGTGATCAGCGCGGCGGCTGCTATCATTCCGTCGAACCGCCAACGCGCCAGACGTTCCAGCCGGGATTCCTTGAGTTGATGAGACCGCCGAGGCGGTGTGGGCGCGAGACCGCTTCGGCGTCTCGGGCGTGACACGTCAAGCGGCACGCGGAAATACTTTCCGGTAACTCTCGTTCTCGTGACACAGGTATGCAAAGATGGCGGGGGGAAAGGGCTCGGTCTCATGACCTCCGGCGTGGCCGCGGTGAAGGCTCCATTCGCCGCCGGGCGGGTGATCCTTGTGCCGGGGGTTCGCATCGCCTTCGCCGGTCCGCGTATCTGCGGGGAAAGAGTTACCCTTCGAGGTGAAGAATCCTGAACGCCGCCGCAGCCAGTGTCTTAGCTGCCCTTTTTAGTCGTTTCGTGATGGGGACAAGAGAGGAAAGATGGCGGGGACGACGGGGCTCGAACCCGCGACCTCCGACGTGACAGGCCGGCGTTCTAACCAGCTGAACTACGTCCCCGCTTGAAGTGGAGCGAACTTTTTTGAGTTTACCACGGCGAGATGGAAAAGCTCAACGCAGAGGGCTGGTTTCACGATAGAATCGGGTGTTTGCGCAGTCTATTTCGAATGAGAGCAAGGAGCACCCGAATTCCATGAGCCAAGGCGCCGAAGCCCCGGTAGGCGAGATCAAACGATTTGATCCGGCCATTGACGAACTGATTCCCCAGGATGCCATTATCGAGAAACTGGCGGGTGGATTCACGTTCACGGAAGGTCCCATCTGGTTTCGCGAGGGGTATCTGCTGTTCAGCGATATTCCGGAGAACACGATTTATAAGTGGGCTCCATCCGGCGGGGTGACGGTGTTTCGCAGGCCGAGCGGATTTGACGGGACGGGGGCTCCGAAGGGGGCGTTTATCGGATCGAACGGATTGACGCTGGACAAGGAAGGGCGGCTGACGATTTGCGAGCATGGCAACCGGAGAGTGACGCGGCTTGAGAAGGACGGGACGCTGACGGCGCTGGCGACGCACGACGGCGGGAAGAGGTTGAACAGTCCGAATGACGTGGTATACAAATCGGACGGCGCGATGTACTTCACGGACCCGCCGTACGGGCTGGTGGGGCTGGACGAGGACCCGGCAAAGGAATTGGACTATAACGGAGTTTACCGGCTGAAAGACGGCGAGTTGACGCTGCTCTACAAGGATCTGACACGGCCGAACGGCCTGATGTTCACCCCGGATGAGAAGCATATGTACGTGGGAAATTCCGATCCGAACCGGAAGATCTGGATGCGGTTCGCGGTGCGGGAAGACGGCGCGCTGACGGATGGGGAGGTGTTCGCGGACCTTACCCACATGCAAGAGGGCGGACTGCCGGACGGGATGAAGCTGGACACGAACGGGAACCTGTACTGCACCGGGCCGGGTGGAACGCACGTGTTCAATCCGCGGGGAAAGCATCTGGGGATGATCGTGACGCCGGAGATTCCGGCGAACCTGCATTGGGGTGAGGCGGATGCGCGGACGTTGTACATCACGGCGCGTACAGGGTTGTACCGGATCCGCATGAGCGCAACGGGGATCCGCCCGCCGGCATGTTGAGAGGGCGGGTTACTCGCGGCCGTGGATGCGGGCTGTATTGCGGTAAGTGTCGAGGACTTCGCGCGCGGTGCGTTCCCAACTGAAGCGGTGAGCCTGGCGCAGACCGGCACATACGAGCCGTTCGCGGAGTTCCTGATCCAGAAGGACTTCTTTGATTCCGCGGGCGATGTCGAAGACATTTTCGGGGTTCACGATCATGGAGGCGTCGCCGACCACCTCGGGCAGCGAACTGACGTTCGATGAGACTACCGGTGTTCCGCAGGCCATGGCCTCGAGCGGCGGAAGGCCGAATCCTTCATAAAGAGACGGGAAGACGAAGGCAGCGGCGGCTTCATAGAACACGCGAAGGGTGTCGAAGGGGACAAAGCCGAGGAAGCGCACGGCGTTGGCCATGCGGGTCTGGACGACGGCGCGGCGGACGCTGGGGTAGCGGGAGATCTCGTCGCCGATGATGACGAGGCGAAGGTCTTTATAAAGAGGATGAGATTCGAGTTCGCCGCGGAGAACGGCGAAGGCTTCGACCAGGCGGGGAATGTTTTTCTGCGGACGGATGGTTCCGGCGTAGAGAAGGAAGGGATAGGTGATCTGGTAGCGCTCGAGGATGCGGCGACGCTCGAGGGTAAGGATTTCAGGACCGGCGGCCCGGGCGTCGGTGGGGGGTTCGTGCTCGAAGAAGCGGGGATCAGGGGCGTTGTAGATGAGCCGGATGTGCTCGGCGGGGATGTCGAGCAGCCCTTCGACGTCGGTTTTGGTGGCGAGGGAGACGGCGATGATTCTGGCTGCTCGCATGAGACCGCGGCGGAACCGGTAGCGGCGCAAGTCATAGCGCCAACCCGCGGGGTAATCAAACATGAGCCGGCTGACGTCATGCACGGTCACGATGTAGGGACGGGGCATGAAGAAGGGGACGATGGTAATGGGAATGTGAAAGAGGTCCGCGCGGAGGCTACGGAGGAACAAGGGGAAGGAGAAATGGTCGGACAACTCGGTGTCACGGCCTTCGAACCAGGTGAGCATGTAGTTGGCGGGAAGGCCGGTCAGGAGGGCGGAATCGGACTTGTGAGCGACGAGGATGTACTGATTCTCGCTGTCGAGCTTGCTCAAGGCCTGCATCAGGTTGCGGATGTACGTGCCGACGCCGAAGTCGCGGACATGGCGGGCGTCGATCGCAATCCGAAGAGGCATGCGAGTGAATCAGCGAGCGGCGGCGAGAGGCGCGGTCTTCCAGGGATGGAGCGGGAACTGCGCGGTGAGGTCGTGGACGCGCCGGCCGACCGATGCGATGACCTCGTCGCTTGCGAGATTTGAGAGGACTTCGGCGATGAGAACAGCCACCTCGCGCATCTGCGCCTCGCGGAATCCGCGAGTGGTGACGGCGGGGCTGCCGAGGCGAACGCCACTCGGATTGAGCGGCGGATTGACGTCGAAGGGGATGGCGTTCTTATTGACGGTGATGTGCGCGCGGTCCAGGGCTTTTTCGGCTTCCTTGCCGCGGACGCCTTTGGCGAAGATGTCGACCAGGAGGAGATGGGTGTCGGTGCCGCCCGAGACAATGCGGAAGCCTTCGGCGGCGAGGGAGGCTGCGAGCGCCTGGGCGTTGCGGACGACCTGCTTCTGGTAGTCAACGAACTCGGGGGACATGGCTTCGAGGAACGCGACTGCTTTTGCGGCAATGACGTGGACGAGCGGGCCGCCCTGAATGCCGGGGAAGAGGCTCTTGTCGATGGCGGCTCCGTACTTCTCTTTGGCGAGGATGATGCCGGCGCGAGGGCCGCGCAGAGTCTTATGGGTGGTGGAGGTGACGATATCGGCCCAATCGCAAGGATTGGGGTAGATGCCGGCGGCGACGAGGCCGGAGAAGTGGGCCATGTCGACGAGGAAAAGAGCGCCGACCGAATCGGCGACTTCGCGGAATCTTTGGAAGTCGATGATGCGGGGGTAGGCGCTTGCTCCGGCGATGAGCATTTTCGGTTTGTGCTCGGCGGCGAGGCGGGCGAGTTCTTCGTAGTCGATGGTTTCGTCATCCTTGCGCACGCCGTAAGGGACGACATGGTAGGTCTTGCCGGAGAAGTTGAGGTGGTGGCCATGGGTGAGATGGCCGCCGTGGGCAAGGTTCATGCCGAGGATGGTGTCGCCGGGAGAGAGGACAGCGGCATAGGCGGCCTGGTTGGCCTGGGAGCCGGAATGTGGCTGAACGTTGGCGTATTCGGCACGAAAGAGTTTTTTGACGCGCTCGCGGGCGAGGTTTTCGACAATGTCGGTGATCTCGCAACCGCCGTAGTAGCGCTTGCCGGGATAACCTTCGGCGTACTTGTTGGTGAAGACGCTGGCCGTGGCCTCGAGGACCGCCTCGGAGGTGAAGTTCTCGCTTGCAATGAGTTCGAGGCCGGAGTGCTGGCGCTCGACTTCGGCGCGGATGGCGTCAGAAATTTCCGGATCGACAGCGGCCAGGGGCCTGGCCATTCGTTCCTGTTCGGTCATTCTAATCGGTGTCTCCTTGGTTTGCATCGGGGCGCTGTTCCACGGCGATAATCTTGCTGACCCGGCGGGCGTGGCGGCCTCCGAGGAAGTTGGTGCCGAGAAAGATTTCAGTGAGTTCGGAGGCTTGGGTGATGCCGGTATAGCGGGCCCCGATGGCGAGGACGTTGGCGTCATTGTGCTCACGGGTGAGGCGCACGACATCGGGATTCCAGGCGAGGGCGGCGCGAACGCCGGCCACCTTATTCGCTGTGATGGACATGCCGACACCGGTGGAGCAAATCAGGATGCCGCGTTCCGCGCGTCCGTGGCTGACGTCCTCCGCCACCGGGACAGCAAAGTCGGGATAGTCGGTAGAGTCGGCACTGGAGGCGCCGTGGTCGAACACTTCATGGCCGAGTTCGCACAACCGCCGGCGAATCTGTTCCTTCAGTTCGAAGCCGGCATGGTCGGCGCCGATGGAAATTTTCATATCCCCAGAACTCCATGGTATCGAACCGCGCTCGCTGTTGCGCGGATTTTTCACGCCTGGAGTGCGGCTGGGACAGCGCGGGCGGTCAGCGCGTAGCGACGAGACTGGGGCTGAGTTGCTCCATCACAGCCATGACGCGAGTGGCGTAATCCTTGCGGGCCGGGTTGTACAGGCGCAGTTTGGCGCGGACATCCTTGCCGGCGTATATGGGCGACTTCGCAAGACGCTCGGCGACGTAATGAATCCCCTGGCGGGCAGTCTGGAACCTGGACTTGCCCGAGCCCCAGCCCATGAGGTTCTTCCCTTGCAGATACTTGCCGCCGCTTGATTCGAGGAAAACGATGCTCGGCAGCAGGCGCCAGTCGAGCCCGTTCTTGTCGGCAGCGATAATGAAATCGCCGGTGAGGTCACTGATGGGGCACTGGTGACTCTGGAAGAAGTTCCTGAGAGCGCGGTAACGGGGATCATCTTTCCGGACGGCGGATTGGGCGATAGCGGCCTGGTTGCCGCCGGAGAAGGCGCCCGCCGGTCCGAGGAGGAACGCGAGAGCGGCTCCGCGGGCGATGATCTCTTTGACGGTGCGGCGAACGGTTCCGGCATTTGCGGCAGCCGCCTGGGCCTGAGCGGCTTCACGGGCAGCCTTGAGGAGTTTGCGATTCAGGTCATCGGCCAAGTCCTCATCGATGGCGTTGGCGTACTGACGAAGAAAATTGTCGCGGTAGATGCCGCCGGGCAGTTTGTCGAGGTCGAGGTCTTCAATGGCTTTGAGGTAGTAGCACGAAATCTTGGTCTGATCGGCAATCATCTCCAGGGAAATGCCCTTGCTTTGGCGAAGGGTGGCTAATTGCAGAATTTCAGGCTTGTACTCCATGAAAAAACAACTCCTAGTCGGGGAGAACTTCAGTTAGCACTACGAACAACCCAGGTGAGGGAGAAACCCTACGGAAGGGGCAAAGGTCAAATAGTAGCACAAGTGAGGCGGGCACCGTGTTGAGCCAGTGTATGGCGGCAAACGGTATACTCCAACCAGGAAGAGTTTCGATGAGAAAACGTAGAGTTGGCTTCGGGTGTATTTTGCTGCTGGCGGTGTCGGTGGGGTGTGCCGGGGGACCGAAGGGGGCTTCGGGAAATGCGGGTAAGGAGACGGCTGCGCCGGTGAAGCTGGATCTGTTGCCGGGCATGCCGCCGGTGCCGGACCTCCGCAACATGTATTCGGAGACGACACCGGACAAGATGAGCCCTGCGGTGAACGGACAGAAGGAACTGATCTACGTTCCGAACGCCGGAGGCAGTACGGTGAGCGTGATTGATCCGGCGAAGATGGAGGTGGCGGATACGTTCCGGGTGGGGAAGGAGCCGCAGCACGTAGTACCGTCCTACGACCTGAAGACCCTTTACGCCACCAATGATCTGAGTGACACATTGTCCGTGATCGATCCGTATACGGGAAAGTTCGTGAAGACGCTGAAAGTGGAGGATCCCTACAACATGTACTTCACGCCGGACGGAAAGTTCGCGATCGTGGTGGCGGAGCGGAAGAAGAGGCTGGATTTCCGGGATCCACACACGTTTGAAATGAAGGAATCGCTTTCCGTGCCGTGCCGCGGGGTGGATCACATCGACTTTTCGATTGACGGGAAGTATCTGATTGCCACGTGCGAATTCTCGGGGCAACTGGTGAAGGTGGATGTGGCGAACCGGAAGGTTCTGGGGACGCTGGCGACGCCGGGCGGGGGCATGCCGCAGGACATCAAGGCGTCGCCGGACGGGAAGGTATTCTACGTGGCGGACATGGATGCCAATGGCGTCCACCTGATTGATGGAGATGCGTTCCAGGTGATCGGCTTCATCGCGACGGGGAAAGGGGCGCACGGGCTGTACGTGAGCAAGGACTTCAAGTACATGTACGTGTCAAACCGCGGGGAGGGGAGCGTGAGCCTCATCGACCTGGCGACGCGGAAGGAAGCGAAGAAGTGGAAGATTCCCGGAGGGGGGAGTCCGGACATGGGGAACCTGTCGGCGGACGGAAAGATATTCTGGCTGTCCGGACGGTATCACCACGTGGTTTACG
>JADLBG010000596.1 GCA_020847895.1 Bryobacterales bacterium | reverse complement strand
TTGAACGAGAGCCGCCACGCGCCGTTGAGCGTGATCCAGTTGTGATAGAGGCTCGTCGAAGCCACCTGCGGCACGATGCAGACCAGGTGCGGCGGTTTCGCCATCGCCGCGCGCCACTGTACGTGCCCGAGATAGGAGCCTCCCTCCATGCACACCTTCCCGTTCGACCACGGTTGTTTCGCGGCCCACTCCACCGTGTCGTAGCCGTCTTCGATATCGTTGCGGAACGGTTCCCACTTGCCGTCCGATTCGTGCCGTCCGCGCACGTCCTGGTAAACGAAAGCGTAGCCGCGCTGCGAGAAGAACACCGCCGCCGTATAAGCGCTCGGGTAGCGTTCCGTGCTGTAGGGAGTACGCGAAACAATCACCGGATAGCGCCCCTGGCCAACCGGATGATAGACATCCGCGTACAAATTCACGCCATCGCGCATGGGGACGGCGACGAGATTCTCCAGATGCACGTCATTGGTGGGAGGATACGGGGCAGGAAATTTCACCTGCGCGCCAGCGGAGGCCGCCAGCAGTATGAATACGAATTTAGGCATGATGTTGGAATTGTATGCCATTCCGCCGGCTAGGCCTTCATCACCTGGTCCCAGGGGACGACATTGGCCCGCCCGGCCCATGCCTCCCACTTTTGCTTCAACTCCCCGGCCTTCGCCGGATGGTCCGCGGTGCGATCCTCCAGTTCGGTGCGGTCCGCCGCCAGGTCATAGAGTTCCCACTTGCCGGGGAAGCGCGACACCAGTTTCCAGTTCCCCTGCCGCACGGCGCGGTTTCCTTCGTGCTCCCAGAAAATCTCTGAATGCCCTTCGCGCCGCCCGCCTTCGAGCACGGGACGAAGGCTCTTGCCCTCGAGCGGGGTGATGCGATTGCCTTGGTAGGTCCGCGGATACGTGGCTCCGGCCACGTCCACACAGGTAGCCATCAGGTCAATCAGGTGGCCGGGTTGGTGAGTGAGCGTCCCCTTCTTTTCGATGACTCCCGGCCAGCGCGCGATCAGCGGAGTGGAGATGCCTCCTTCATGCACCCAGTGTTTGTAGAGCCGGAACGGCGTATTGCTCGCATTCGCCCAACCCTTCCCATAGCTTTCGTAGGTGTCATCGGGTCCCGGAGTCACCCCGGGATCATTGCCGTAGCGAACCGCTCTGCCGTCGCGCGTCTTGACCGGCGCATGATAGGGCCATGTCTTTCCAGTGCGGCGCAACTCTTCCGCGCAGCCGCCGTTGTCGGCCAGAAAGAGGATCAGCGTATTCTCTTCGATGCCTGCCTGCTTCACCTTCTCGAGTATCCGCCCAACGTTCTGATCCATGCGGTCAATCTGCGCGGCGTATACTTCCATGCGCCGCGCCTGCCACTCCTTGTTCCGTTCCTCTTTCCATGACGGCACGTCCGGATCGCGCGGCGTCATCTTCCATCGCCTGTCCAAGATGCCCAGGCGGATCATCCGCTCGTGCCGTTCCTTGCGCAATGCGTCCCAGCCGTCCTTGTAACGGCCGCGGTATTTCGCGATGTCTTCCGGCAGCGCGTGCAGCGGCCAGTGCGGGGAGGTGAACGCCACGTAGAGAAAGAACGGCTCCGGCTTGCGCGCGTACTCGCCGATGAATCGCGCGGCGTTGTCCGCGATGGCGTCCGTGTAGTAATAGCCCCGCGGCTCCGCGCGGATGGATGCATTGTCGCGAGTCAGCGTCACCGGATCGTAGTAGCTCGCCGCGCCGCCGATCGTGCCGTAAAAATGCTCGAAGCCGCGTTGCAGCGGCCAGTTGTGCTTCGATTCCGTAACCGGCGTGACGTGCCATTTGCCGCTCATCAACGTGTGATAACCCACGGGCCGCAGAGCCTCGGCGATGGTCACGCACTGGCGATTCAGATCGCCGCGATAGCCCGGCAGATGCCGGTCATCCATCATGTGCCCTATGCCCGCCTGGTGCGCATACAATCCGGTCAACAGCGTCGCGCGAGTGGGACAGCAGCGCGCCGTGTTGTAGAACTGCGTGAAGCGCACGCCCTCGCCCGCAAGCCGGTCGATATTCGGAGTATGAATCTCTCCTCCATAACAGCCGACGTCGGAGAATCCCATGTCGTCCGCCATCATCAGGATGATGTTCGGCCGCTTTCGTCCCGCCGCTGTTGCCGCGGCCGCTCCCGCGAGAGATCCGAGAAACGCACGCCTTGTAGTCTGCATCGAAAGGACACTCTATCAATGGGCATTGGCGCCATTCAACCTTCAGGATTATGCTCCCGCCACTTCCACCCAATGAATAACGCAGGCGCTCCCGGCCCGGAGATCCACCACCACGAATCCATTCAATCCCGGGGGGGCGTCCCAGCAGGCAAATCCCGCCGCCGGACCCGGCTTCCCGTCTTCCTCTCTTCCCTCGGGCTTACAGAGATCCCCGTTCGCGCGCAGTTCGGAAATCTCCCCGCCCTCCACCTCCAACCGTATTCTCGCCCGGCTCAGGCGCGGACCCACATGCAGCCGGAAGGCCGCCCATTGCCCCGCATCCACTTTCTTCGGCAACTGCGCCGCGGAAGCCTCTCCCGGGGCCCACGTGTCCGCATACGTCACCACATGCCGCCGTTGCTTTCCCGCAAGCGTCGCCAGTTGCCCGCTCTCGCGCAGAAGCGTTGGGTAATTCTCCCGGTCCAGCATCTCCGTCTGCGAATCCATGTAGTTGAACAGATAGACACGGTCCGCTCCGCGATCGAGCAGGGAAGCTGCCGCCCCGCGCACAGTCTCGATGGAATTGAACTGGAGCGGCCGGTAGCCGGCATACGGCCGCAGCAACAACTCGAGGCCCGCGGCCAGGGTCACCTGATTCCCCGCCAACCGCCGCCACAACTCGAGCGGCATGTCCGTCTCGATGCTCGCCCAGAACGGTGTCACCACCAGCAGGTCCACCAAACCTTCGCGGGCCCACTCCGCCCCATCAAGGCCCATCTCGCGCGCGGTTTCCGGCCGCGACGGCACGCGCGCGCCCAGCCGGATGCGATGGCCTCGCTTGCGTGACCACGAATCCGCGAGGCGCCGTGTCCTTCGCATGAACTCCGTCAGCAGCCGTCCACCCTCGATCTCCCGCCCCGGCTGGAAATGAAACCCGAACCGCATCCAATCGAGTTCCAGACCGTCGAAGTCGTACCGCTCGAAGTACTCTTCCACCAGCCGGAAATGATACTCCCTCACCTCCGCCCGGCCGTAATCGAAGGCGCGGTCGCGCCAGTCCACGGCGCGCCACGGGATCCTGCGGAATTCCGGATGCTGCTTCCAGAAGCTGCCGTGCAGGTAGCTCTCCGGATCATCCACATTGTGCAGATCGTTCATCCGCATCGATATCCAGGGGGAGAGCCCCTTTTGTCTGGCGCGGGCAATCCAGAGTTCGTAGGGATCGATCCCTTTGCGCCACAGCTCCCATGCGGTGTGAATCCACTTGCGCGCGCCCGCCCGTGCTTCCGGGGGCGTCGAGTGCAACAGCGGCTGATCGTCCGGACCTTCCGGGTCGTATCCCTTCCACACCGGATCCCACACCTTGCTCGCAAAACTCGTTCGCTGCGAGTTGCCGGAAAACAGAATCTCCCGCACCCCGGCGCCGGCATACTGGTCTACAAACGAGGAGACCGACTCCGGCGTCAGTGTCTTCCCCGCGCGGGTGTAGAACCAGTGGCTGTTGTCCTCATTCAGGCAGAGAGCGGTGGGTCTTCCCGCCGCGGCGAGCGCGGCGGTTGCCGGAAGTGTGAGAAAGTGACGGCGTTGCAAGTTCCCAGCTTACCGCTACAATGAGGAGCAAGACGGCTGGTGATCCCATGAAACGCGCACCGCTTTCTGTTTGCGTGGCCTCGGGCGCGCTGTTTCTGATCGCCGCTGCCGCGCTTGCCCAGAGAGGCCGTTTCGGGTTTCGCGCCGCTGACGAAGACGACACCCCGATGCCCACCCACGCGGCTGAGTTCCACTTCCTGCGTGTCGAGTACACCGACCTCCCGGAGTTTCATCGTGGTTACGGATTCTCCTCCCGCGCCGGGCAGGGTTCCGGATGGTGGCTGGTCGATTGGCCCGCCGCCGACAACCACTTCACCGCCGGCATCCAGCGCCTCACGCGCATCGATGCAGGCGATCCCCGCCACCTCCGCCTCACCGACGACCGCCTCTTCGATTACCCCTGGATTTATGCCACACAAACGGGATGGTGGGGTCTCACCGATGCGGAAACCGCCAGGCTCCGCGAGTTCCTCCTCCGCGGCGGCTTCCTCGTCGTCGACGATTTCTGGGGCGAGGAACAGTGGGAGATCTTCCGCCAAACCA
>JADLBG010000595.1 GCA_020847895.1 Bryobacterales bacterium | reverse complement strand
GCTCGGCTTAGACCAACTATTATAAGTATTACCTAGTGTTGGGTAAGACCGACGGCTCCACGTAAGGCCTTCATCGGACAGGGTGTTACACGCGCGCCCCAATCATTCTCAGTAAACTCCCGCTAGATCCAGGAGCCAAGGACCCATCGAAGGCCCGCCGCGAGAAAAGCCGAGTGGTGTTCAGCGTTGCTACTGAGCTGCATTCCTCTGCTCTGCGGACGGCCCTTGTGTAACTGCAAACACTATGAATCCCCCGCTGGCTAGGGCGACTGCAGCCCCGGCGCGAAGGAGCGCGTGTCTCTGCATCCCCTGCCATTCCATGATCGCCCGCGCGTGATCAACTCCGAGAAGCGTCGCCGCGAGTCCTTGCAGGCACACCACGGCTCCCAACACGCGCAGGGTCCTGGGCCAACGAGAGTGCGGGGCAGCCAGGATCAACCCGAACCCCATGGCGGAGCGAACAGCGACGACCGCGTAGAATAGGCCAGGCGTCGCGAAGTACAATCGGCGAAACGCCATCCCGCCATCGGGGGAAATGACGCCCGCGACGCCAACGATGATGCTCAACAGAGCGACGGGCCAGGCGGCAATTCTCATGTCTTTTTTCATCGATCCTCCTCAAGAAGACGCGTAGAGGCAAACCGAAGTCCGGCCGGGGGCTTGGGCAAGAGATTCGAGGCCACGGTTTCCTTTCAAAACTGCTATTAATGAGTAGACACCCTGTAGTGACTACAGAGTCAAGCTAAAGAAGCAGAAGGCCTGAACGAATGACAATCGGCGAACTTGCACGGGCAACAGGATGCGGAATCGAGACTATTCGGTATTACGAGCATGAAGGATTGCTGCCGAAACCCGGACGCACAAGTGGGAATTTTCGACGCTATGGGCAGGAGCACGCCGAACTGCTGTCGTTCATTCGCCGTTGCCGTTCGCTTGACATGGCGTTGAACGAGATTAGGATTTTGCTCAGATTTCGCTCCGCACCGGAAAAAAACTGTGGTGAGGTCAACGCGCTTTTGGAAACCCATATCGGTCACGTGGAAGAGCGCATCGCGGAACTGCGAAACCTTGAGGGCCAGCTTAGGGCGCTGCGGGAGAAATGCAGCAGCGAGAGATCCGGGAAGCACTGTGGGATTTTACAGGGACTTGGTGACATTCGGGATGACCGGGGCGCATCCGGCAACAAGCATATTCCGTGTACACATTCGACCAAGCGATAGAGTCGCAAACAATACCAAGCCGGCGACATATATCGGGAACAGCCGGCGGCGGATTCTCTGCCAGTGCTTTGATCAGGTCAGAACGTAACTGGTTTCTCTGAGCCTCCTCGTAGGCCCTTTTCTTCTCGAGAAGTGCTCGGTATTATGCCGGAAATCTTCGCCGTAGAACTCCGTGACAACCGAAACCTAGCCTTCTGGCCATCTGCTCCGCCGTGAGCGGCGGATCTTCTTCGAGTGCGGCCTTCAGGATCTCTCCCTTGCGGCTCATCTCGGTTTCCTTCAGTCTGAGCAATCTTCTGGCTGATCGCCCAATGGTCAACACCATCCTGGGAATCAGCGCCTGCCCGGCGTGAGGAAGCGACCGCTCCCGGTTGTTCAAGAGAAACCCCTCCTCTGCACCTGGCAGCCCTCCAGATGCCTCCTGCACATGCAGGGTGATGCCAAACCCGTGGTTCGGCCCGGTGTCCAACGATTTGAGAATGAGAAGCTCCAGCGGCGCCATACCTAGCTTAGCTATAGCTAGTCCTCTAGCCTAGCTGACTAGGGTAACCTGTCAAGCGTCAAGGGGCGTCCGGGGGAGTCCTGCCTCTCCTCCCTCTGCGATCTCGGCGTCTTCTCGGCGTCTCTGCGCGAAAATGTCTTTCCCGCGCCCCACGGCTTCGCCGGCGGATGTTCCCAGCTATCCATCGCAACAACCGCCGCCGTTTACACTAAGTCAATGAGCACTGAGGTGACACGGAAACGCGGGACAATGCGGCGGGCTCTCATCCGTCGCAACTCGATGGCTTTCCCCCGAGAGCTGCGCGACGCAATCCCGCCCCTGCATGATGGGCGCGTCCTGGAACTGGATTCCATCATCGGGCGCGCCTCAACCAATGCCTTGTTCGGCCCGCTGGTCGAGTTGAAGCTGGTCGTCAAGGAAACAGGCAGGCGCAACGGCTCGTTTGTGATCCTGATGAGGCTGCAACCGGAAGCCGCCCGCAAACTCGCTGTCACACTCACCGGGTTGGCGGACGAAGTGGCCCAGCCGGATAGTGGGGACTGAAAACGTCGATAGCCTCATATGGCCGTCCGCCCACGCCTGCTCTGCGATAAAATCTCACCCACGTGGCTCAGCTCCGCATAGATCGCGTTCATTCCCTCACCCGCCTTTCGCTGCTGGCGCTGCTGCTGGCCGGGTGCGGCGCCCCTCCGCGGCAGGTTCCCCCCGATGTCGCGCCCGGCCGGATTCATTTCCAGAGCTACTGCGCGGCTTGTCACCAATATGACGGACAGGGAATGGGCGACGCTCCGTCTCTGGCCAACTCGCCGTGGGTGAGCGGACCGCGGAGCCGGCTCATTCGGATCGTGCTCCACGGCGTCCGCGGCACAATGGTAGTGGACGGAAAATCATACGACAGGGAGATGCCCGGATTCGGACAGGTCCTCTCCGATTCGGACATTGCTTCCCTGCTCTCGTATGTCCGCAAGCAGTTCAGCGCATCCTCCGAACCCGTCACCGTGGAGATGGTGAGCCGCGTTCGGGGCGCCAACCGCGGGCGGGCACTCTACTGGCGCGTGGATGAACTCCTCGCCTTACCGTGACGAATTACTTGCGTCCCAGCCCGAATTCGTTACCTACCTGGACGACCTTGCCATCCCGAAAATGGATTTCGATAAATTTTGAACCGCTCACCGGCTTTCCCTTCTCGTCTCTCAATGTCGCCACAAGCTTTTTGGTCCTGGCATCAAAAACGTCGGGCGTGTGCGTCCAGGCGTACCGGCCATCCAGACTGAACGTGACCCACCCGTGGCCTCCCTGGGACAACTCGACATGACCCTTTGGCGCGGGGGGCATTTTCGTGGCATCAAACATGAACAGTTTCTTGCCCACCTGATCGCTGATCCACAACTCCCGCTCATCCGGCGTCAGCGCCGCGCCATGCGTGCGGTGGGCGATTGGGGCATCTCCCGCCAGGACGCGTTGCAATGCCTTGCCGGTCTGCAAATTGACGATGTCGAAACCGACATGGTCGCCGAGACAAATGTAGCCAATGCGCTGCTGGCTGTCCATCGTGTAAGGAAAGATGCCTCGCTCGCCGACATCCTTGATCTGCCGGATCAGGCGATCCGTAGCCGTATCGAAGATGGATAACATCGTTCTCGTGCAGAGATACATGCGGCGGCCATCCAGGCTCACGATGCTGTTGTGAGCCTGCGGCCCAACATGGACGCGCTTCAGGAGTTCCCCGTTCTCTGCATTGACAATAAGAACACCGCTGTCTTCACCCGAATACCACCAGCCTGTAGGAACATAGATCTTCTTGCCGTCCATGGTGATGGCGGAGCGGTCGCAGCCCGCGTCGTAGATCTTTTCCCAGACCACTTTTTCGGTTTCCAGGTCGAACGCGCCCAGACGATGATTCGTCGTGGAGTAATAGACGCGATGCATCTTGAGGTTGCCCGCGAAACCTCGAAGGCCTTCCGCAAATATGGGAATCTTGATGCGCCGGACCAGCTTATGGCCGTTGTCGATATCGAAGATCAGAATACCGGGAGGATCCGAACGGCCTTCCTCCTGCGCGCCATCCGGCATGCTGAGGTAGAGGTATCGCTTTGTTCCCGGCTGGGCGGAGACAACGGTAGCCAGGGAGAGCAGGGTCACAAGGAAGAGAGCAATGCTGCGCATGGCGGAATTGTACTGTCGGCCATGGCTGCGGTCAAGGACCCTTTCAGGACCCTTTCGGGACTGACCGGTTGCGGCTACAGACGCGAACCGCGGGGGCGTCTGACCTCCTCCCTCTGCGATCTTGGCGTCTCTGCGAGAAAGCATTCCGGCGCCGTCCGTCTGATGCAACCTTTGTCACACGATTTTCAACATTATTTTTTCAATCCTTTCAACCACTTTCCGCGCACGTCCTCTGCGAGCACCTCAATCCCACGCTACTCTAAAACCGGAAAAGGCCACCAACCTTCTCCACATACCAAGGAGGTTTCTTCCATGCTCGGCTCTCTTTTCAACAAATCCCGGACTCGCGCCGAAATCAATCGCGATAATGCCCGTAACTCCACCGGCCCAAAAACCGAAGCCGGCAAAAGCGCTTCCAGCCGCAACGCCCTCAAGGAAGGTTTCACCGCCTCCTTCGCCATCGTCGCCCCGGAAGATCAGCAATGCTACGACGAATTCCTCGCCGGTCTCCGCGCCGAACTCCAGCCCGCGGGCGTCCAGGAAGAGGATCTCTTCCGCCGCATCAGCCTTGCCTCCTGGAATATCCGGCGCATCGAAAAACTCACCTTCGGCCTCTATGAAGAAACTGGAGCCGACCCGCTCGCATCCGATGACCCCGCCCTGGTCGCCAGGCTCGAGCGCTACACCCGCCACCAAACCTTGAACGAGCGCTCCTACTACCGCGCCATCAAACAACTTCGGCTCCTGCAAGACTCCCGCCCTACTGCCTGGCCGTCCTCCCCTGCGCAGCCGGAAAGCGCCCCGCCCCGAACCACGGCAGAACCCGAAACAGAACAAAGCCAGTCCCCTGCCTGCAATGCGGATTCCTCCCTCGCCGCGTCTCCCCAAGCCTCTGATTTCAAAAACGACAAAACGAAGCCTGCCGAAACTCCCTGCCCACCCCCTCAAAACGGGCCGGCGAACCAATCGGAACCCGATCCCGGCCCCAACCACCTGCTACTCATCATCAAATGAACGCCGCTGCTTCACTGCCGCGTAATCGACAGCGACCGCCAACTCATGTTGCCCGCCGCGTCCCATGCCCGGATGGTGATCATGTTGCTCCCGGTAAACAGCGGCACATCGGCAATCCGCCAGTTCGTCGAGCCGTCGGCCCGGCCGCTGCGATTCCCATTCCCCACCCAATCCACCAGCACCACCCCGGTATTGTCACTCGCGGTCCCCACAATCGTAAATGCCGGCTGGGACGTGGTAATCGCGGTACTCAACGGGAACAGGACGCTCAGCGCGGGCGCCGCGGTGTCCGCCACCGGCGGCGGCGGCGTGTAATCCACGTCGATCGACGCACTCGCTGTCAGCCCCTGGGTATCCGTGACGATCACCGTGATGTGGTTCGCGCCCGACTCGAGCGGTACGGGACTGGTGCTCCACGCCGCGCTTCCCAGCGCCTGCCCGCCGCTGCCGCGCGTATTCAGCCACTGAATGCCCGCTACACGCCCCGCCGGCCCCGCTGTTCCCGACAAAGTCAGCGCCGGCTGCCCGCTCACGTAACGGCCCGCCGCAACCGGGGTAACAATCTGGATCGTTACAGGCTGCGCGGGAGATGGCGTAGGCCCCGCGGGTGTGGGGACAGACTCCCGCGTGATACGCAACTCTCTCGCCGTCCTGCCCTGCGCGCTGTCCACCGCCGTGATGGTGACCACGTTCTCCCCCATCTGCAGCGCCACCGAGGCAATGGACCACGGCCGCCATCCCTGCGCCGCGCCCGCGCCGCCGCGCGCATTCGTCCAGCTTACCTGCACGGCGCCCGTTCCGCCGCCGGTGGTTCCCGTGATGGTCGCCTGGTCGGCTTGCGTCGTCAGAATATTCGTGTTCGGCTGCGTCACCGTCAGCGTCAGCGGATTCGCGGCCGAGGGCGTGGCGGGGTTCGGCGTAGTCACGGAGGGCGTGCCGTCCTGCGCCTTGTAGAGTTGCTGAATCGCGGAGATGTCTTCACTCTGCAGCCCTGTCACCAGCCGGTAATAGGGATACATCACGGATTGCGGATTGTCCGAATGCCCCAGCCCCAATGCGTGTCCCAACTCATGCAGCACCACGCTGAACAGATCCACGTTCGCTCCCAACTGCCAGGGCTCATCGTCGTCCAGATGCAGATCCCCCGCCACCGGTTCGCTGTTCGGCGGCGAGGGATAGAAGGTGTGCGCCAGCGTGTGCCCGGGCCCGTCAAAGGGGTACCCGTCGCCGTGATCGCCTGTCGCAAACAGGATGTTGATCGTCTTGCGCGCCTGCGCCGAACTGCCCGGAGCGAAGCTTATCTTCACATACTTCGCCCACTCTTTCATCGCCCGCGGTATTTCGCTCTGCACCTGGGCAGGCGTCAACCTCCCCGTGTACGACGAGAAGAAATAACCGAGTTCCACCGCCCCAAGTCCCGCTCCGTCCCAGCCCTGGCTGACCTGAGCCACAATCTGGCCGATCCGGCCCGTCTCGGCGAGCGCGCCTCCGCACGCCTCCACGGGCCGGCCATCCGCCAGTTCACGCGAAACGGGGAACAGATACGAGACTTCATCCCATTCCGCCAGTCGCGCCAGGCGCGACCCCGGACCCTTCACCATGAGTTGCCAGCCCACCAGATCTGGATTGTCCGCCACTTGCAGTCCCTCTTTCGAGACGATGGCGGTCATGTCCGCGCGAGTCACGTCAAGATGAAACTCCACCAGGATTGTCTGCTCCGCCTCGGTGCCGCCAAGCAGACCCGCGTCCACCAGCAGCGGGCTCACCTTTTGCTCGGGCTGCAGCCGCCCCCTCCAGGAGAGCGCCAGCCTCTCCAGAGAAGCGCCGTCCGGCACGCTGGCGATCAATCCGCGCTCCGGTACGAACTGCACCACCCGCCCTCCCAGTGCCGCGAGATCCTCCACGTCCTGTCTCCCCGGCGCTTGCGGATAGACCAGCAGCCAGTGCCAGTGGTCTGAATTCTGGCGCTTGTCCGCCACCGACGCCCCGAGCCCCCTCGAGCGCGTGGCCGCGGCCCTGCTCTTCAGGTACACCCCCGGCTGCGCCAACAACACCCCAATTCCAGCCTCCAACAACAGGAAAATGAGCTGAAATGCTGCTTTTAACCTCATGTTACTGAAAGACTTATCGATTCTTATGAGAGCAGTCTTAAGATCTGTGCACTTACTTGTTGGGTCAGAAAGACTCTACTCCCGTTGGGGGTCTTCGCGCCTATGATCTCGCTTCTCCTCTTCCTCTCCGCCGCCCTCTCCTTCGCTCAGCCGCCCTCCTTCTCCATCGATACCGTCGTCGGCGCCGACCCCGCCTCCCTGCCCGCCGCCTCGCTCCAGGATGTTCGCGGCGTCGCCGCCGGCCCCTCCGGAACCTTCTTCTTCTCCGACGCCGCGCGCCATCAGGTCTTCCGCGTCTCCACCTTGGGTGAGGTCACCGTGGTTGCCGGATCAGGCAAACCCGGCTTCTCGGGCGATGGCGGCGACGCCTCTTCCGCCGCCCTCAACCAACCCTACGGTCTCGCCGCCGATGCGGCGGGCAACCTCTACATCGCCGACCTCCAAAACGCACGAGTCCGCCGTGTGGACGCCAAGGGCAAAATCAGCACCGTGGCTGGTGGAGGAGCCCTCGCCGTGGGAACTATCCCGGTGCTTGCCGCCGCGGCTTCTCTGAAAGCCCCGCGGAATCTCGCCGTAGACACTGCCGGCAACCTCTACATCG
>JADLBG010000594.1 GCA_020847895.1 Bryobacterales bacterium | reverse complement strand
TACCAGGCGGGGATCAACAAGGCCTTCCACCAGCCGGAAGGGACGCTGAGCGACTCCACCCAACGCCGTATCGATTCGGCCGTGGACGAGATGGTTCGCTACATGCTCTTTGTGGATGAAACACCGATATTGGCTCCGATCAAGGGTGTGTCCGGCTTCACGAAGACTTTCCCGGCGCGCGGCCCTCGCGATTCCAAGGGCCGAAGTCTTCGGGATTTCGATCTCACGAAACGGATCTTCCGCCACCCGCTCAGCTACATGATCTATTCGAAGCAGTTTGACGGGATGCCCGCCGAGGCGCGCAGCCGGATCTACCGGCGTCTCTACGATGTCCTCACCGGGCAGGACAAGAGCGGCAAGTACGACAAGCTCTCAGCGGAAGACCGGAGGGACATCTTCGAGATCCTCCGCGACACCAAGAAGGGGCTTCCGCCCTACTGGACCACTGAAGCCCGAGCCGGTTACTGATCGAGTTTCCGCAGCCAGATGTTGCGGAACTTCATCGTCGTATTCGGGGCTCCCTTGAACCCGCTGTGATCCTGCAGGCGAAGCGGACCCGGACGGCAGAGGTCTTTCTGGAGACAGCCGGGGCCGGCCTTTGGAATCGGCGCATGATCCTGAACCAGCACTCCATTGAGGAGGATGGTCGCGCTTCCCGGTTGCGCGATTTTCCCATCCGCGCCGCAGCGCGGAGCGCGGAAAACGATGTCGTAAGTCTGCCACTCTTCCGGGCGCCGGGCGGCATTCACCAGAGGGGCTGAGAAGCCATATACGGCTCCCAGGGAACCATCCGCATAGGTGGGATTCTGATAGGAGTCAAGGATCTGCACCTCGTAGCACGATTGCAGGAATACACCGCTGTTGCCCCGCAACTGCCCCTTCTGGCCGGGCATGTAAGGAACGGCAAATTCCAGGTGAATCTGGGCATCCTGGAAAGTCTGGTTGCTGATGATGTCCCCCGCGCCGGTGCGGCACGACATCACCCCCTCCGCCACCATGCATTTGGCTGGTCCGCCCGTCAGCGTGCGCCAGCCGGACATATCCTTCCCGTTAAATAACAGGATGGCGTCGGAAGGCGGCTTGGCCGGACCACCGGGGTCGACAACGCGCGGTTGAGGCGTCGCGCGTTCCTGGCCGCACAGCAGCAAGGACGCAAGGAAAAACATCCCCATGACCGGTAGTTTCATGGGTTCTATTCCAGCGCAAAGTGACGGTAGCTGCTCTCCAGAATCTCCCGGCAGCAGGCCCGGATGTTTTCGTGGTCCTTCTCCGCGATTGCCTCCACAAGCGGAGCGTGCGACATGAACCCGTTAAGGCTCTCGCTCCCGCGGCTACGCAGGATGCTCACGTAAGCGAACACCGGAATTGTCAACTGATCCAGCATGTGATACAACACAGCGTTGCCACAGTTTCGCCAGATGAAGCGGTGAAAGGCAAGGTCGGCTTCGGAGGCCTCGTAGTAGGCGTTGGCCGCCACGTGATAGGACATTTCGTCGTTCAGGACGCGCAGGTGGCCCAATTCCTCCGCCGTGATCCGCTCGGCGGTTTGAATGGCGGCCATGGTCTCCAGCAGAACGCGCAACTCGAATCGCTCTTTCAACTCCCGGGAAGACAGTTGAACGACAGTCGTGCCCAGATTCGGGGTCCGCACGACGATTCCCCGATGCTCCAATTGCAGCAAGGCTTCACGTACCGTTGCCTGGCTTACGCCCAGTTCCCGGGCCATATGAAGCTCCCGGATGGCTTCCCCCGGCGCGAACCTTCCCGCGAAGATCGCGCTACGGATGGCATCAAGGACAACTTCGCGGAGCGGGCCGCGTTTCAGCATTGGAAGCGCTTGCGTAACCATAGGAACAAATGACGAATGATACAATCTGGCGCTACCGGCTGCAACCGGGGGGGCAAACTTTGTATCGCTGGTATACAGTGCCGGGAAGGCTGCGCTCACAGCCTCGTTCTCAGACCGCCACCTGCGAGTCTCGTGGTTGCGGAGCCTCCGTGTCCTTGTATAACAGGCGGTGTAAGGCTCCCTGCAAGTCCTCAAGCCCAACCGGTTTACTGATATAGTCGTCCATTCCGGCCGACAGGCATTTCTCGCGGTCGCCCACCATCGCGTTCGCGGTCAGCGCGCAGATCAGTGTATGCTTGCTCGTCCCTTCGCGCTTGCGGATTTCGCTGGTGGCCTCGAAGCCGTCCATCTCCGGCATCTGGCAATCCATCAGGACCAGGTCGTAGGCAGTGCGCTCCAGGGCGGTAAGCGCCTCCCTTCCGTTATTGACCACGTCCGCCTGCACGCCGAGTTTTTGCAGCAGCCGCAAGGCGATCCGCTGGTTGATGAGATTGTCTTCCGCCAGTAGAACCAGCGGCTCCCCTCCGCGTGTGCGCTTCTCCTTTTCCGCCAGAGTGTGCCGCGTCACCAACTGAACCGGAACCGGAGTCCCGGCCGGGCTCTCCCTCTTGCGGATCAACTCCACCATCGTTTCGTAAAGCTCGGTTGCCCGGATCGGCTTGTTCAGGTATCCGGCGTACCCGGCTTCTCTCAGTTGCAGTCCGTCGCCCCGCAGCGGCGTGGAAGTGATGGCAATGAGGGGAGTGTCGCGCAGCGCCAGGTCGTACTTGAGCGCGCCGGCCACTGCCCCCGGGTTGACTCCCGGAGTGTCCAGGTCCACCAACGCCACCTTGATGTCCGATCCTTTGGCCGCCGCTTTGCGCATCGCGTCATTCATCTCGCCCGGGTGCTGTACATGCAGATACGGGCAGCGCCAACTTTCGAAAAATTGCCGCAGGTGCGCACTGGAGCTGTCGGAGCCCGCCAGCATCAAGACCGGAACTCCGTTCAGGTGTAGTCCTTGCCGGGCTTCCGGCGTGGCATCGTCCTCGAACGGCAACACCACGGGCGCTCTTTCGAAAACCACGGTGAAGAAGAAGGTGCTTCCGCGCCCTGGTTCGCTGTTGAAGCCGATTTCGCCGCCCATCATCCCCACCAGTTGCCGGCTGATGGCCAAACCCAGTCCCGTCCCACCGTATTTCCGGGTCGTCGAGTTGTCTCCCTGGACAAAGCTCTGAAACAACCGGTCGCGGTATTCGGGAGCAATACCGATTCCCGTATCCTGCACCATGAAGCGCAACGTCACCGTTTGCCCGCGCTCCCCGATGAGTTCCGTGAAAACGCTTACTTTCCCCCGGTCCGTGAACTTGATGGCATTGCTCAGCAGATTGTTCAATACCTGGCGCAGCCGCCCCGGATCGCCGATGACGTAGCCCGGAATATCCTCGGAGGTGGAACAACTGAACTCAATCCCCTTGGCCCGCGCACGGATGGCACACATGGCCTGCACTTCCTCCACCGTCATCGCCAGATCGAAGGGGATCATCTCCAGCCGCAGCTTGCCTGCTTCAATCTTGGAGATATCAAGGATATCGTTGATCAGCGTCAGCAACGCGTCCGCTGATTGTTTCACTGCCGTGGCATACTCCCGCTGCTCGGAACTGAGCGAGGTCCCCAGGAGGAATTCGGTCATCCCGAGAATGCCATTCATCGGCGTGCGGATCTCGTGGCTCATGTTCGCGAGAAACCGGCTCTTCATCTCGGTTGCTTCGCGCGCGTGGGCCAGCGCCGTTGCCAGTTCCTCGTTTTTCTGCTCCAGTTCCTGTGCGTACGATTCCAGCCGCTCCTCGCTTTGGCGGCGTTCCGTGATGCGGCGGATCACGACAATCGTCTCATTCCGGTAGTTGGGACAAAAGCGCGCTTCGTAGATCTCGGTTGTGCCGGACGCTCCGGGGGCGGTCAATTCCACCATCACCATGGCGTGGGTTCTCCTCACGCGCTGCAACGCCTGCTCTACCTTCAGACCCTCCCGCGGCGGCAAGGCTTCGTGGAAGCGTTTCCGCAGCAGGCTTTCGCAACCCGCCAGCGCCTCGGCAGGCTGCCCGGCGCGGGCATCGAGGACAACACCATTGGGATCCAACCGCAACAGCATATCGGGCAAAGCCTGGAACAGCGCCTTTAGTTCCGTGGTGGTCCGGAATACCTCTTCCTGATCCTTCTGCCGGTCCGTGATGTCGAAGGATGCCTGCAACATTCCGTACACGGTCCCATCGGGCTTCTCGAGAAGGCTTTCGTGCACCTCCACCGTAATGGATTCCCCGTTCGCGCGCACACACCGCCGCCGTACCGGAAGCAGTGGGGCCTGTCCGGCGAGTTTTCGCTGAATTTCCTCCTTCAGCTTCTCGCGCTCCTCCGGTGAGGCCAGTTCCCAGCAGGGCCGCCCGATCATTTCCTTGGCTGCCAGCAATCTCATGGAGCACTCCCGCTGGTTGACTCGCATGATGACGCCGGTTCCGTCGACCTCCGTGTAGCCGATGGGAGCGTGTTGGAACAGTAGAGACGCGCGCGTTCTGGCGCGGTTCAACTCCACCTCCGATCCCTCCGTGTGGTTTCGGAAGGCTGACCATTTGTGGATCAATACGACGGCGACCGCCGCCAGCAAGATCATCCACACCCAAAACACGGAAAAATGCTCCTCCGCCAAGGAAAGTTAGACTTTGACACCCGGACTATCGGCCATTCCGCTTAGCAGCTTTATGGAATTGGAGATACTCTACAGTAGAACCTGTCAGTGAGTTTCGCAGAGAGCTTTCGCAGGTGTAAGACGACCTACATTCTCAAGATGCCGCTTGCTCGTAGGCGTGCGCCAGACGGAACATTCCCGCCTCATCAAAGTGGCGTGTGAGGATCTGCATTCCCACCGGCAGGCCGTCGGCTGTCTTCCCGCAGGGAACGCTCATGCAGGGAATCCCCGCCAGATCTCCGGTGATGGTGTAGATATCCGACAGGTACATCTCCAGCGGATCGGCCAGCTTCTCTCCCAGCTTGAAGGCCGGGAATGGCGACACGGGGGTGACGAGGGCGTCCACTTTCTCGAACGCTTTGTGGAAATCGCTGGTAATGAGGCTACGCACTTTTTGTGCTTTCAGGTAGTAGGCGTCGTAGTAGCCATGACTCAATACATATGTGCCGAGCATGATCCGCCGCTTGCACTCCGCCCCAAAACCCTCCCCTCGAGTATTGCGATACATGTCGCTGAGGGTATCCGAAGAGGCCGAACGGAACGTGTACCGCACGCCATCGTAGCGGGCCAGGTTCGAACTGGCCTCGGCGGTGCAAATGATGTAATAGGCCGCAATGGCGTATTCCGTGTGGGGGAGGCTGACTTCCATGACCTCGCAGCCAAGCCGTTTCAGACGGTCGACGGCGCCCTGAATGAGGTTCCCCGTGTCGCTGGCGAGGCCGGAGAAATACTCCTTGGGAAGGCCGATCTTCATTCCCCGTACATCCCCGGTGAGCGCTTTCTCGTAATCGTCCACCGGCGCGGCCGCCGAGGTGGAATCCATCTCATCTCTTCCGGCAATTACTCCAAGCAGCGTTGCCGCGTCAGCGACATTGCGGGCGAACGGACCAATATGGTCGAGCGAACTGGCGAATGCCACCAGGCCGTAGCGGGAGACACGGCCGTACGTCGGAGTGACGCCGACAACCCCGCAGAAAGACGCCGGCTGCCGGATGGAGCCCCCGGTGTCCGATCCCAGCGAAACCAGCGCGGTTCCCTGCGCCACAACAGCCGCCGACCCGCCGCTCGATCCGCCCGGGACCCTGTCCGGCGCCACCGGGTTGCGCACCGGCCCAAACGCCGAATTCTCGTTTGACGATCCCATCGCAAACTCGTCGCAATTCGCCTTGCCCAGAATCACTGCACCAGCCTGTTCCAGGCGAACCACGGCGGTGGCATCATAGGGCGGAACGTAGTTCTCGAGCAGCCGCGAGCCGCAGGTGGTGCGGACTCCGCGGGTGACGATCACATCCTTGACCGCCACAGGCGCCCCGGCAAGAGGCCCGGGTTCCTCGCCCCGGGCAATCCGCTCATCGACTGTCCGCGCCGTCTCCATGGCCCGCTCCGGGCAGAAGTGCAGGTAGGCGTTCGTTTTCGAGTTTTCTTCGCGGGCATGGCGAAGCGCTTCCGTGGCGAGTTCGGCGGCACTGAACTTTTTCTCCGTCAGCCCCTTGCGGATCCCGCGAATAGTCAGACCGTTGAGCGGGGAACTCATCGTTCGATCACCTTTGGAACCTTGAAATACCCTCCTCCCGGCAGCGGGGCGCACGCAAGAGCCTCCTGATTGCTCAAGGGCTGCTTCTCTTTGTCTGCGCGGAGTGTTGCCGTCTCCTCGGCCTCATAGAGCACCTGCGCCATGGGTTCCACATTGTCCGTGTTGAGCTCGTTCAGCTTCTCCATGTGGGTGAGGATCTCGTCGAGGTCGTGCGCCATGCGGGCGATTTCCTCACTCGAAAGCCGGAGATTCGCCAGATCCGCCACATAGCGGACCTGTTCTTCGGTTATCTTCACGCGCTTGCCTTCCTACGCGCCTGCCGGTACACGCGGCGCATGACAGGGTCTTTGATCGTATCTGCCTCATCGCCGGGCGCTGCCTGGAGCACGGCGGCCTCCACCCGAGCCGGTTGCCGCCGTGGCGGAGCCACGCGGAAATCGATGGCAGCGATATGGCCAGACCCCAGAACCTTCTCCAGTTGCTTGAGGATCGCCGGCCGCAAAGCCGCCAACTGCGACTGCCAGACGGCGTCTTCCGTCTCGACAATCAGCCGTGTCCCGTCGAGAAACACGGGCTTGGCATGGGCGGAAATCGTCTTGCCCACTGCCGCGGACCACGCGCCGGGCGCCAGATGGTAGGTCTTCACACCCGCCACTTCCACCGCCTTGATTCCGAGTTTGCTGAGAATCCGCCCGGCCCGTTCCATGCGAGAGAACCATCATTTTAGCAGGACC
>JADLBG010000593.1 GCA_020847895.1 Bryobacterales bacterium | reverse complement strand
CTGGCAGCCGTCAACTGTCTGCGCACGCCTGCGGCGATAACGTTTCCAGGAGAGCCGGATGTCGGGAAATCTGCTCGTCCGGTTCGACGAGGGGAGAGTGGGTCGCACCGCAAGTGTCGCCCTCTCTCCTACTCTACCGTGGTCGCGCCGGAGGTGATTGGAAGCGCGAAAGCGCTGATCGAGCGGCACACCGGGATACCTGGGCGGGCGGTTCTGGTTTCAGCGACACATACCCACAGCGCCCCGGCGGCGGCGCGTTTGTTTCAGAGCGAGCCGGACCCGCGGTACACGGATTTGCTGGCGACGCGGATTTCCGATGCCGTGCGGCGGGCGATTCGGCGGATGCAGCCGGCGAGGGTGGGCTGGGGGACGGGGACGGAAAGCCGGCTGGTGTTTAACCGGCGGTACGAGATGGCGCCGGAGCGATACCCGCTAATCCTTTCGGGCGCACCGACAGGGTGCTGACAAATCCCGGAGCCGGGAACGCGAAGGTCTTGCGACCCGCGGGCCCCGCCGATCCACAGGTGTGCTTGTTGGCGGTTCAAACGGCAGATGGCAGGCCGCTCTGCGCGTTGGGGAGCTGCGCTCTGCACTATGTGGGCGGCGTTCCGGGGGAAACGATCAGCGCGGACTACTTCGCGGTATGGGCGGATGAGATGCAACGGCGGCCCGAGGGCAGCCCCGAGTTTACCGCGATTCTGGCGAATGCCTGCTCCGGCAACATCAACAACGTGGATGTTCGAGGTTCGTCGAAGCAATACCCGCCGTTCGCAAAGATGCGCGAAGTGGCGGCGATGCTGGCCGAGGAATCGCACCGCGTGTGGCGGGGCATTTCCTTCCACGATTATGTGGAACTCGACAGCGTGATGGAGGAGGTGCGTCTGGGTGTGCGGCGGCCCGGCGCGGATGAAGTGGAGGAGGCGCGGAGGCTTCTTCCCGCTGATTTTCGCGATGTGAAGGAGCGGCGTCAGATCTATGCCAAAGAGACTCTGGCGTTGGCGGGATACCCGGATCAGGTGACGGCGCCGGTGCAGGCGATACGGATAGGCGAACTCGGCATCGCCACGTTTCCGGGGGAGGCTTTCGTGGAAATGGGGCTGGAGGTGAAGCAGAAGAGTCCGTTCCAGCCGACGTTCCTGATTGAACTGGCAAACAGCTACCTCGGCTACATTCCCACAATGAACGGCCACCGCGAGGGCGGTTATGAGACGTGGCGGGCAAAATCGAGTTTTCTCGAGGCGGAGGCCGCGCCAAAGTTAATGACGGCCGCCTTGACGGGACTGAAGAAGTTGAGAGCATAGGGTCTGCCATGCGCGACGGATGCGACGCGGAAACGGCATGTTGGTTGACGGGGCGGATTGTGGGAAGGCTAGAATAGGGGTTCTTACAAGCTCACTGTCGAGGCTAGGAAAACAATGAAATATGGCTTGAATATCCGCGAGACGGGCGCGTTTGATTTTATTTCGCTGGGGGCGTTGGTTCACCGGCTGGATCCCGGCATCATCCCGTTCCGAAAGGCCGCCCAGTGCCAGATCCATGTAAGCGGCGGAGAGTTCAACGTGGCGGCCAATCTCGCGGATTGCTTCCGCATGAAGACTGGCCTGGTTTCGGCGATGGTGGATTACCCGATCGGCGATCTGATTGCCGAGCGTGTTCGGGCGATGGGTGTAACGCCGTTTTACAAGGTCTTCCAGCACGACGGCGTGGCGGGTCCGAACATGGCTACGGTGTACAGCGACCGCGGGCAGGGGGTGCGCGCTCCCGTGGTTTTCTACAACCGTTCCAATGAGGCGGCAGCGCGCTTGAAGCCGGGCGATTTCAACTGGGGCGAGATTTTCTCGGGCGGCGTCCGTTGGTTCCACAGCGGAGGCATCTTCGCCGCGCTTTCTGCAACAACGGCGGAGGTGATCATCGAGGGCATGCAGGCAGCCAAGGCCGCGGGGGCCGTGGTTTCGCTCGACCTCAACTACCGCGCCAAGCTGTGGAATATCTGGGGGGGGCATGAGAAGGCTCTCGAAGTGTTGAAGCGCGTGGTGAAGAATGTAGATGTGCTGGTGGGGAACGAAGAGGATCTGCAGATGGGGCTCGGCATTCCCGGGCCGGAGGTGGCGGCGAAGTCGAAGCTTGATCCGAGCACTTTCTTCGGAATGATTGACCGGGTGGTACAGGAGTATCCGCGGATCAAGGTCATCGCCACGACCCTTCGCGAGGTGCACTCAACCAACCGCCATAGCTGGGGCGCCGTGGCGTGGGTTGACGGCAAGACGTACGTTGCGCCGGCTTGTGAACTCGATGTTCTGGACCGCGTGGGCGGCGGAGATGGTTATGCGGCCGGGTTCTTCTATGGCTTGCTGACCGGGGAGGAACCGGATGAGGCGGTGAAACTGGGCTGGGCGCACGGAGCATTGTTAACGACTTTCCCTGGGGATACGACGATGGCCACAATCGAGCAGGTACGGAGTTTCGCCAAGGGCGGGTCAGCACGGATTCAACGGTAAGCGGTAGGGTCAGGTCCGAGATAGCTGCTGGAATGACGTGCGGAAGAGGCATGGGTTAAATTGGGAAGTGGGCGGTGAGGGATAGAGAGGGTGAAGGTCTAGGATAACACTTGACAAAGGATAATAATTATTATTCAATAGAAAATGATGATCCCCGAGGAATCTCTCCGCCACCGCATGGATCTCTTCCGCCAGCGTTGTCTGGAACTGGGATTGGCATACACCCACCAGCGGATGGTGATCTACAAGGCGCTCGCTTCCACCAACACCCATCCCACCCCGGAAGCCGTCTATGAGCAGGTGAAGCGGGAGATCCCCGCGATCAGCCTGGGCACGGTGTACAAGAACATCCGGACATTTACAGAGGCGGGCCTGCTGCGCGAGGTGACCGTTCTGCACGATTCCCTGCGGCTGGATGCGAATCTCGGCGACCATCATCACCTGGTCTGTGTGCGCTGCAAGGCGATATTCGACGCTCCCGAGAACGAAGTCACACCGGTGCGATTACCGGAATCGCTGCCGGAGGGTTTCCGGCTGCAGCGGTGTTCCGTGTTGTTCCTGGGCGTCTGTGCGCAGTGCGCGGCAGCACAGCAGTAAGTTGTATCGTCTTAACAGAAGGAGATATTCCATGGCTGATCTGAGAGGGTCGAAGACCCACGATAACCTGAAGTACGCGTTCGCGGGTGAGAGCCAGGCGAATCGCCGTTACCTCTATTTCGCCAAGATGGCGGATGTGGAAGGGTACCCGGATGTCGCCGGCCTGTTCCGCGACACGGCGGAAGGCGAGACCGGCCACGCGCATGGCCATCTGGACTACCTGAAAAAGGTGGGCGATCCGGCCACGGACCTGCCGATTGGAGACACGGCGATGAATCTGAAGGCTGCCATCGCGGGAGAAACGCACGAATACACGGATATGTATCCGGGCATGGCGAAAGCGGCGCGGGACGAAGGATTTTCGGAGATCGCGGACTGGTTCGAAACGCTGGCGAAAGCAGAGAAGTCGCATGCGGGGCGTTTCGAACTGGGCCTGAAATCCATCAGCTAGCAGCTACAATTGATGGGGCGTGCGCTATGCGCGCCCCGAAAGCGCCCTTGTCATGGCAGTCATTAAAGGAACGCCCAGCGACGGGCTCACATACAATCCGAACGAGCGGAAGTACTGGAACAAGACGGCGCTTGCTCAGGAAGTGGAGCGCATCTTCGATATCTGTCACGGGTGCCGTTTGTGTTTCAATTTATGTCCCTCTTTTCCGGCTTTGTTTCAGGCCGTGGACAAGCACGGCGGAGACGTGCGGCAACTCACCGCGGCGGAAACAGACTACGTAATCGACACCTGCTACCAGTGCAAGCGGTGCTATGTGAAGTGTCCCTACACACCGGATGACGGACACGAGTTCCAGTTGGATTGTCCGCGGTTGATGCTGCGGGTGACTGCGGTGCGGCGGAGGGAGACGGGGATTCCGCTGCGATCGAAGGTGCTGGCGCGTCCGGAACTGATTGGGAAGATCGGAAACGCGGCTTCGGACCTCGCCAATTGGGCCAACCGGCAACCTTTGCTCCGCGGGGCGATGGAGGCGGCGGCAGGGATCCACAAGGACAAACAACTGCCGGAATTTCACGATGAGACGTTCGAGAACTGGCGCCTGGGGCGTGCCGAGCCGGAAGGGGACCGCAATGTGGCGGTGCTGTTTCACACCTGCTTCGTCAATTACAACAATCCGCGGATCGGCAAGGACGCATTGGATGTGTTCTCGAGGAACGGGATCTCGCTGGGATGTCCGAAACAGAACTGCTGCGGCATGCCGGCCCTCGAGGCGGGAGACGTGAAACTGGCGAGAGAAATGGCCGAAAGCAATGTGGCCTCGCTTATGCCGCATGTAAACGCGGGCAGGAAAGTGGTGGCGATCAACCCGTCGTGCTCGTTCATGCTGCGCAAGGAGTATGCGCAGTTGGTCGGGACGCAGGCGGCGAAGAAGGTTGCGGCGAACACGATGGACCTGTGTGAACTTCTCTTCGAACGGAAGCGGAAGGGAGAGTTCAACCGGGATTTTCGCTCGACGCCGGGCAAGGTGGCTTATCACATTCCCTGCCACCTGAAGGCGCAAAACATCGGCTTCCGGTCGCGCGACATGATGCGCCTGATTCCGGGCGCGCAGATCACGATGGTGGAGCAGTGCAGCGCCCATGACGGAACGTGGGCGATGAAGAAGGAGTTTTTCCCCCTGTCGATGCTGACGGCGAAGAAGGCGTTCGACGAGATGAAGGACGTCAAGGCGGAGGTAACGGCATCGGACTGCCCGCTGGCGGCGATCCATTTCGAACAGGGCACCGGCGTGAGACCCATCCATCCGATCCAGGTACTGGCGCGAGCGTATCGCGAGGACGGATTTCCCACCAGGCTGCCGGCGGCCGGGGAAGAGAAGAAGTAGCGGAATTATGCAGCCAGTTACATTCGAAGAAGTCAAGAACATTGCCGAGTATGAGGCGTGGCGGGAGCAATGGCGCCCGCGGATGATTGAAATGAAAGACCGCCGGCGCGTGCGCGTAGGCGGGCACCTTACCTTTCTGTTCGAGAACCACGACACGGTGCTTTACCAGGTGCAGGAGATGATGCGCATCGAGCGCATTGCCCGGCAGCACGACATCGAGCATGAGATACACACTTACAATGAGCTGATTCCGAAAGCGAACGGCTTGTGCGCCTCCTTGTTAATCGAGTACGAGACGCCCGAAGTGCGGGCGGTGTGGCTGCGGAAGTTGCTGGGTCTGGAAAATCACGTGTGGTTCGTGGTGGGGGAGACGGCTCCGGTGAAGGCGAGCTTCGATACCCGGCAGATCTCGACGGACCGGATCAGCTCCGTACAATACGTCTCTTTCCAGTTTTCCCCCCAGCAGGCGAAGCTGTTCCCGAACAGCGCCAGACTGGTAGTGGATCATCCCGAATACAAGGCTGAGGCGGTTCTCACCGCCGCGCAACTGGCCGAGTTGAGCGCCGATTTCCGTTGATTGGGCTCCCCCCTGTTATGGGTGCGCGCCAATACCTTCGATAGGGGATATTCCATTGCGGCCGAATTTGAGCTAATAATAGACAAGTGACACAGATCCCGGGGTGAGTGCAGTGCGGCCGCGGCGTCGTGCTCTCCCTGACCGAGTACAAACGCGGCCGCTTAATTCACACCGCCAAGTCCAGCTTCACTGGACTCGCGCTGTTGGTCACGAGTTTTCGATGTTCGCGTCCGGTGCGCGTAGAGTACCTTCCCTGCGGCGGCGAGCCCAATCTTCCTTGTTCAACTGCTTGCCGCGAGCGATGGCCAGGGCATTCGGGGGGACGGCATGGGTGATGACCGATCCGGCGGCGAGATAGCTGCCTTCTCCAATTTCCACCGGCGCCACAAGCGTTGAATTGCTGCCCACGAAAGCCCCATCGCCGATCCTCGTCTGGCTTTTTTTCTTCCCGTCGTAATTACAGGTAATCGTGCCGGCTCCGATGTTCACCTTCTCGCCGATGACCGAGTCGCCGAGATAGGCGAGGTGGGATGCCTTGGAACCTTTTCCGAAGCGGGTATTCTTGAGTTCCACGAAATTCCCGATATGCGCTCCCGCCTCGACGTAATTCTCCGTTCGCAGGCGAGCGTATGGCCCCAACTGCGTGCCGGTCTCGACGTGTGACGTATTGATAATGGTGTACGGCAGAACGAGCACGCTGTCTTCAATGGTGGAGTGGCTGACGATGGAAAAAGCGCCAATGCGGCAGTCGGCGCCGATCCGGGAGTTTCCAAGAATCCTGGTGAACGCCTCCACCACGGTGTCCATGCCGATTTGTACCTGGGAGTCGATGGTGACGGTCTCGGGCCGCTCGATCGTGACGCCGTCCAGCATAAGCTGGCGGACTTTTTCCTGTCGGAGAATCCGGTCCACGGCAGCCAACTCGACGCGTGTGTTGATGCCCAGCAATTCCGAGGAGTCATCCACCACCAGGGGGAGGACAGAGTGTCCTCTACGGTTCAGGATCTCCACCATGTCCGTGAGATAGAGTTCGCGGGCGGGATTGTCCGGGCGGAGATCATGCAGATGTTTCCACAGCAGCGGAGCGTCGAAGCAATAAATGCCCGCATTGATCTCGCGGATTTGCCGCTGTTCCGTGCTGGCCGCCTTCTCTTCCACCACGGCAACGACCTCTCCGCGCTCATTACGGAGCATGCGGCCATACCCGGTGGGATCATCGAGAAATGTGGAAATGGCGGCCGCCGCCGCAGCGGACCTGGTTTCGAGTTCGATTAGCCTGCGCAAGGTGCAGGCCTTGAGCAGCGGGACATCTCCATAGAGAACGACTACCCGGCCGGTGCGCTCGCGCACAACCGATTCGCAGCAGAGTACGGCATGACCCGTGCCCTTCTGCTCGGTCTGCTCGGCAAATTGCACGCCGCGAGAGGCAAGGGTATTCCGGACCTCGCCGGCCTGGTGACCGACGACGACATAGATGGATGCGGGCGCCGTCAGTTCGAGAGCGGTATCGACGACATGCTCGACAAGGGTCTTTCCGCCCGCCTGATGAAGCACTTTCGCCTTGCGGGATTTCATGCGGGTGCCCAGACCCGCGGCAAGAATGACAATCGTCAGCGGAGATTCCATGAAGTATCCTGATCCATTACAACATTCGGCGGAGGAGCCTCGCGACTACAGCAGGCCCTTCGCGCCGGTTCTGAGGCGGGAGGCCTTCGCCCTCTCGCGCAGCTTATTCCCGACCAGAGCCAGGCGAATGGCGACGGCTGCCGCGGCATGCGAATCGTGACGCACCTTTTCGGCGCGCGCGAGCATGTCTTCTTCCACGATGCAGAGCCCCATATCCTCGAGACGGCCGCGGTCGACCTCGACGGGCATTACCTTCTGGACGGCGTATCTGCGGCGAGCCGTTGTGCCGATGGGCCTGGCGTTGACGATGATGAAGTCCAGAAAGGGAAGCCCGGCATGTTTGTGGATGGCCTCCACGTGATCGGACGCGCGGAAATTCATGGTCTCGCCGGGCTGCCACATGAGGTTGCAGAAGTAGGCTTTCACCGCGCCGGAGCGTTCGATGGCTTCGGGAATGCCGCGGACCAGCATGTTCGGCACGATGCTGGTGTACAGGGAGCCCGGGCCGAGCGTGATGAGGTCGGCTTCGGCGATAGCCCGCAGCGTTTCAGGAAGGGGCAGCGGGTTTCGGGGCTTGATGTGGATCTCCCGGATGCGGGTCTTGCTGCGGCTGATGCGCGTTTCTCCGCTCACGGTGGCGCCGTCCTCGAGCCTCGCTTCGAGCACGACGTTTTTCGCCGTGGAAGGAAAAATGCGCCCGCTGCTTGCGAGGACTTCGGAAGAGAGCTTGATGGCGTGCGCGAAGTCCCCGGTGACCTGCGTGAGCGCGGTGAGGAAGAGATTCCCGAAGCTGTGTCCCTTGAGGCCGCGTCCGGCATGGAAGCGATATTGAAACAGACGGGAGAGCAACGCCTCGTCTTCCGAGAGCGCCACCATACAATTGCGGATATCGCCTGGGGGGAGGACGTCAAAGTCCCGGCGCAGGCGGCCGGAACTGCCGCCATCGTCGGTGACTGTAACGACGGCGGTGATTTCGAGCCGCATGTCTTCGGGGAACTCGTAGCGCCGGCGAGCCGCGGGATCAACGAGTTCGGGCCGCGCATAGTATTTCAAGCCGGACAAGAGACAGGAAAGTCCCGTTCCGCCTCCGATCGAGACGATGCGCAGGGGTTTATTTGCGGAAGCGCGCCGCCGTGGGCTGCGTTTCATTGGCATGAAAGCTCTTGAGAGGGGAGCATCATTAAGCCGCCGTTAAATCTTCTTCTCGCCAAAGACAATTTCCCGAACGGGAGATTGCCTGCCGAACTCAAGAAAATCCGGATCATTTCGGGCGATGGCGCGGTTTCTGGGGTCGAGGCGAATGGCGGTTTCGAGGTGCCGGGCGGCGCCTTCCAGATCGCCCTGGAGTCCGCGGCTGAGGCACAAGGCATATTGGATGTGATCGGACTTCGGAGACTGTTCGAGAGCGCGCCTGAGAATCTGTTCGGCATCGGCGAACCGGCGCTGGCTGATGAGGTTGACTGCGTAGTAGTAGAAATCCTCGGGAGTGCGCAGATCCGGCTGGCTTTGGGCGATCCGTTGCTGGCACATGCGGATATGCTGCTTTGCCGTGTGGGCCATGTCCCGGTGTTCTCCGGTGGCGCACTTCTCAAAGTGCCGCAAGGCGGATGCAAAATCACGCTGATGGAACAGTCGCATTGCCTCATCGAACTCTTCCGCCTGTGTCCGCCCGGCGGCGGCAGCCGCATCCCGGTGTAATAGGGGTCTGCCCGGCTTCGTGCCGGCTGTCCGGGCTTCCGGAGATTTCGGCGTGTGAGATTGTGCCTTCTTCATATCCCTCGCCCCAGCGGAAAACTCTTTTCTTAGCAAAACCCTGCCGTCTTTGCAAGGATAATGTATTTTCCGCCGGCGGGAGGAAACGGGGGCCGGTCAGGCCCGGGTGTTTCACCTGTTGTAGCGAACGAGGGCCATCGATGCTTCCGGCTCCGGGATGGATGGCAGCATGAGAATGCGCCTTTGCGGCTTGGGCGATTCCAATTGCTTCGGAGCGGCTTGCCCGGCTCCGGGAAGAAAGGCGCGCAGGAGGCTTGCGAAGCCGCCGTGCTCCCGGGCTTCTTTTTCCTTGCCCAGACACTTCGCGGCGAGGTCCGCGAACTGGCGGCCCATCGCGGACCGGCGGTCGAGGGCTCTGCCGTCCTGAATGGCTTTCTGCAGCACGGAATAAGAGTTGGGGATGGTGGCAAAGACCTTGGTGCCGAGGAGTTCGTCGAGATGGTTATTGACGGCCGCGCGCGGTTGCACCCGGTTGACGATGACCCGGGTCCGGTTGAGAAGTTCGAAATACTTGAGAAGTTCGAGCCGGCGCCGGGTCATATCGAGGGCGCACAATTCCGGCGTGGAAACCAGAAAGATACTGGTGCACTGCTCGAGAATGGCCATGGCGCGCTCGTCGAAACCGGCGGGCATATCCAGGAAGACAACTTCATACTTCCGGCGAGCATACTCGAGGTAGCGCCCGATGGCGGCCAGCGGAAGAGTGAGGCGGGACACCGAACCGCCCAAGCTGACCACATCGAGTTTCCCAACCCGCGAGACCATGCGCGCCCAAATAGAATCATCTAGAACTTCGGCGTAGTCGACGGCGTCGCGCAACCCGTACCGGGAGGGGAGATTGAGGATGAAGTCGAGGGCGCTCGAGCGGCAGTCGAGATCGAGCAGGAGGGTGTGGCAGCCGCTTTGGCGGGCCACTTCGAGGCTGGTATGAAGCGCCGCGGTGGTGGCGCCACTACCGGGCTTGGAGGAAAGAAAGGCAATGATGTTGTGGAAAACCTCGAGTTTGGGAGGATTCTGGGCGATCAATGCGCGGATGCGGGTGAGCATCAGTTCGAGATCCTGTGAGGAAAAAGGAACACTGAGATGTTCACGTATTCCGCGGCGCATACAGGCGATCATCTCATCGACAATTCGCTCTCCGCTCACGGCCACCATTTGCGTGCCGGGCGCCACGCGGCCGATGACTTCCGCCAACCTTTCAATTTGGGGTCCGCCGGCAACCTCGAGGAAGACCACATGGGGAGCCACGGAATGAAGCACCCTTTCGAGGTCATCGGCCGCGGGAAACTTGTCCAGCTTGCGAACCAGGTGTAGCGCGTGATGGCAAGCCGCCGCGGCAGAAAATTCCTGGAGCAGCCGCGAATCCTCCATGATTACGAGTGCGCGAACTATTTCCATTGACAACCTCAAACCCTCCTCGGAAGAACTGCAACGCGCAGTCTGTTTCCTTCTCCATTGAAACGCTCCGGAGGGGATCGGCTCAATGGAGGAAGGGTACCGAAGAGAGGTCCTACAACAGAAGCGCGGGGCAGTAGTTCGGCGGCGCTCCGTACCAGTACCGGAGGATTGGGAGCAAAGTGGCGCCTGGGGCGTGGAGATCGGTGAGCACGACGCGGACGGCCGGCTGTTCCGGCGCCAGGAGAAACGGTTGACTGGCACCGGGCGCTCGCGCGCGATGGCGCGTATCGGGTACATGTCGCATCCCTCTTGATGAATGAGGCGGCTAGCAGCGACAGGAAGCTCATCCGGTGCTACCTGCCGCCCGTGGACACGCCGGCATCTTCTCACCCTTCGGGCCGGCTCAGCCACCAGCGTTCGGACACCGGATAAGCCCCTTTCCGATAGAGGCTGCTGAACGGGGCAAGGTGCCAAGCCAGTTCGTCAAGCCCTTCCCAAAGCGCGAGCGCGGGATGGTCTCTCACCAGTTCGATGGCGGCGCGCAGTTTTGGGTCGTCGCCGAGTTGGGCTGCGTTCCATACAGGTAGGCTCAGTTCGCGGGCATTGCCGTTTCTGCTTCACCGGCGGGACAGGAGGAACACGCGCGCCTCAAAGGCAAGTTCGAAACGCGATATTCCTGCTTTCGCCGCGACAATCGCGAACTATTTCGTTGACTTTCAACAGACACAGGTATAAATTTGAGGGCATCAATTCGTCCGCGGGGAGAAGAATCATGCGGGGCGTGTGGATGGCTAAAGCGGCGGCCGAACAAGCTGAATTCGGGCAGGATGCCTACGCTTCGGTGCTTGCCTTGCGCTCAGCGCACAAGGCCACCCATTACTTATCCGTTCCAGCAAAGAGGTCCAACGATGAAGCTACACGTCGATTTAATCCGGCTGCCGGCAATTCTTTGTCTATTCGCCCTGGCGGCTTTCAGTCAAACCGCACAACTTACGGGTACTGTAACGGATGCCAGCGGTTCGGTGGTGCCAGGCGCCAAAGTGGCGGCGACAAACATGGACACCGGCGTCGCCCGGGAATCGGTCACCAATGAAGCCGGCAACTACCTGATCACAGCGCTGCTTCCGGGCCGGTACCGTGTAACGGCCGAAGCCGCCGGGTTCAAGCAGTTGAAAAGAGAGGGCTTGAACCTGGCGGTGGACCAGGTGGGGCGAATTGATTTCATGATGGAGTTGGGCGAAACCCGGGAAAGCATCACCGTGGAGTCGGCGGCAGTTCTCCTCGACTCAGCCACGAGCACGATCGGCACAGTGGTAAGCCGCCAGCAGATTAGCGAATTGCCTTTGAATGGACGCAACCCGCTCGATTTGCTGGCGCTCTCACCGGGAATTCGAATTCAAGGGGGATTCGGCGGCAAGAACGGATCCTGGGGGAACTTCTCCTCGAATGGCGGTCTGGCGAACGCCAACGTGGTGATGGTGGAGGGACTCGCGCTCGATCTGGCCCAGATGAACGCGCCGTCCTTCGTGCCGCCCGTGGATTCCACGCAGGAGTTTCGGGTACAGACGAACAAGTTCTCGGCGGAATATGGGCGGACGGCCGGCGCTGTAGTGAATTTCAGCGTCAAATCGGGGACAAACGAGTTGCATGGTTCCGTTTATGAGTTCTTGCGCAACAAGGTTCTGAACGCGAATAACTTCTTTAACAATCGCGCCGGAGTGGCCTTGCCCGCCTTCAAGCAGAACCAGTTTGGCGCCTCCATCGGGGGGCCGATCAAAAAGGACAAGACATTCTACTTTTTCAATTGGGAAGATTTCCGGCTGCGGCAGTCTTCGCCCAGCATCACCTCGGTGCCGACGCCGCTTCAACGCCTGGGCAACTTTTCGCAGACTCTGAACGCCGCGGGGAAGACAGTGGTGATTGCCGATCCGCTGACGACGAGGCAACTTCCCAACGGCGACTTCGTCCGCGATGTCTTTGCGGGCAACATCATCCCCGCCTCGCGAATCAGCAGGGTCGCCGGCAACGTAACCCAGGTATTTCCATTGCCGAACACGGCGGGCAACCCGGTGACCAACGTCAACAACTACGCCACCGTGGGAGGCAGCGGGAACACCGAGCACCAGATTGTGACCAAGCTGGATCACAATTTGAGCAACAAGTGGAAACTGTTCGGCACATACTCGCGGATCTGGGCGGCACAGACGAATATTGACCCGCTGGGGTACAGCGTCAACCTCACCAGGCAGGCCACCTATGCGCGCAACCACGCCACGGTCTCAGCCACGGCGGTGTTGAATCCGGGGCTGATTCTGGAGTTGCACAGCGGCTTTGCCCGCTATGACTCGCCGAGTATCCCTTATGCGTTGGGGTTTGACATTGCGAAGTTGGGCTTCCCGCAGTCGCTGGCGGACGCGACGCAGATCAAGTCGTTCCCGGCATTCAACTTCTCCGGCGCCCTGACGCCGGTCGGCAGTTCCGCCTCCGCCGGCATGGCGCTGGTGGATTTGAACAGTTGGGGGCAGCGGGCTTCCATGACATGGGTGCACGGGTCGCACAGCGTGAAATTCGGCGGTGACTACCGGGTGCAACAACTCAATCAGTTCCAACAGAACTCCTTCGAACCCGCCTTTCAGTTCAGCAGCCAGATGAGCGCCCTGAATCCGCAACGGCTGGACGTCGAGAGCGGTACGCCGTTTGCCTCGTTCCTGATGGGGTACATGGCAAGCGCTTCGGTGGCGAAGAGCCAGCGTCTGGCGAACCAGCGGAGATATCTGGGCACGTTTATCCAGGACGATTGGAAGGTGACGCGGAAGCTTACCTTGAATGTTGGTCTGGAATACGGCCTGGAGTTCCCCATCACTGAGCGCTACAACCGCAAAATGTGGTTCGACCCCACGGCGCAGTTGCCCATCAGCCAGCAGGTGGGGCAGAACCTGGTGGGTGGGTTTCGCTTCGCGAACGGCAGCCAGCGCTCCCCCTACGATCTGTACAAGAAGCAGTTCGGTCCGCGGTTGGGCTTCGCCTACCAGTTGTTTCCGAGCACGGTGATCCGCGGCGGATACGGACTGTTCTGGATTCCCGCCGCGACGACAGAAGTGACTGGCGACGTGCGGGCTCCGGCTTGGGCAATCAGCACGCAGGCGGTGGCCTCCCTGGACGGTGGCAACATGCCGTATGACAAACTCGACAACCCGTTCCCGAAGGGGATTCTCGACCCGCCTGGAAACGCCGCCGGGTTGAATACTTTGATCGGACAAAACGCCGCCGCCAACCAGCG
>JADLBG010000592.1 GCA_020847895.1 Bryobacterales bacterium | reverse complement strand
GTCGGCGGTCCCGGTGGATACACCATCTCGGCCGTGCCGGTCGCCTTCGGCAATACAGGCCGCCGGACGTTCTTCTCGGATCAGACTCTGGTGATCCGCGAGAACTGGGGACAGGAACCCGCCAACGCCCAGAGCAAGGAAATCAAATAGCGCCCGCTTAGCGCATCACGCCCACAGTTCGTGGACCGGCCCATAAAGGTCGCGATCCGAGAACGGCACGTACTCGAAGCCGCGGCCAAGCGGATCGTCTCTGCGCACCGTCGTCCAATCAATGCCAAGCGCCGAGTAGATGGTCGCTTCGATGTCTTCAGGCCGTATATCGCGGTCGCGGGACCAGCCCGGATCTTTCGTCTCGCTTCCCGTATCGTTGGTGGATCCGATCACGCGCTTTCCCGTCACGCGCGCCCCGGCAAACAGCGCCGATTGCTGCACGTGATGATCGCGCCCCGCCGTCACGTTCAGCGGGCCGACGGTTCGCCCGAATTCGCCCATGGCCATCACCAGCGTCTGATCGAGCAGGCCATCCTGCGCGAGGTCCGCCAGCAGCACCCCAAGCCCGCTGTCGAACTGCTTCGCGATACTCTGCAATTGCGCATTCGGCTGGTAGATGTTCTGATGGTGATCCCAACTGCCGAGCGTGATCTGGATGAAGCGCGTCCCCATGTTGGCGCGCAGCAGGTTGCGCGCGGTGATGCAGGCGTTGCCGAAGGCGGTGTTGCCGTAGCGCTGCCGTTCGCTTGCATCAAACGTGAAGATGCTGTTCACCTGGCCGTTGTACATCAGCTTCCGGGCGCTCGCGCTGAAGGAATATATCTCCGCGGGCTTGGCCCCATACTCGCCCGAATCGCGCAGTTCCGTGTCCATCGATTGCAGCAGGTTGTAGCGCCTCTCGAACGCAGGCTGGCCGTCCCGGTGCGTGGTATTCGTTAGACCGCCGCCCCCGGGGCTAAGATAGAATGGACCGTTCTCCGGAGGAAGATAGCCGGATCCCGGACCAATGCCGGTGTTGAGCGCCATGAACGCCGGCAGCGTGTGATCCGCCGATTGCGGTCCGAGTTCAAGCGCCACCACCGAGCCGATGTGCGGCGCGATCTTCGCCAGGCCGGAGACCGGATTGCGTCCGATCATCTGCCACGTTCGCGCCAGTTCGTGCACCGCCGCCCACGGCTTCACCGAGCGGACCAGCGCGATATGCTCCAACTGGCCCGCCAGCAAAGGCATCAGGCCCTTTGGCCAGCGGATATCGCCGTAGCTCTCCGGGGCGAAGTAGGTGGGCGTCCAACCCCCTTCCTTCAGGTCGAACGTATCCACGTGGCTCGGGGCGCCTGCCAGTTGTATAAAAATGCAGTTCTTCGCCGTTCCCATCGGCGAGGCGCCGGCCTTGGCCGCCGTCTCCATGGGGCGCGAAGGTAGCAGGAAATAGCCGCCTACGGCGGAGGCGAGATGGCGGAAGAAGACCCGCCTGCTGAAGTGCGGCTGGCGCCAGAACACGGTCCCCCTGACGCCGCTCCAATCGAATCCGAATCGATCTTTCATGGGGTCCTCTCAGTAACTGAACAGGAACTCGACCTTGTTCATCAACACCCACGCGATGTCTTCGACAGCAGCGTTGCGCGCCGCCTGCGAGCCGGCTTTCCCCAGCAGGTTGACCGCGTCGGCGCGCTCCTGGCCGCTCGGCGCCCGCCCGAGGAAAAGAAGAAATAGCTCCTCCACCACCTTCTGGTTGTCGCTGTTGTTGGCCAGCGCGCGAAGAGCGGCCGACGCGCCCACCTTGTTCCGCGTGAGAACGAAGGCATCGTTCATGAGGTTGAGTTGCTGCAGGATGGAGCCGGATTGGTTGCGCTGCATCGTATCGCGGTTGCCGCGCAGGAAAGCGTTCATGAAGTTCGCCGCCGCGCCGTTGCTGCGAGGTTCGGAAGGATCCGGCAGTTGCATCGCCCAGTTGACGGTGTAGGGCAGGTTCTGGACCGTGTACGTGGGAATGACCCCCGTTGCCTTCACGATGGCGTCATGCACCTCTTCGCCCTCCAACCGCCGCGGGTAGTGCCGCGCGAACAGAGGAATATAATCCACCTTCCACTCATCGCCATACCGCGAGCTGAGCTGATACGCGCTCGATGCCGCAATCAGCCGGAGCAGTTCTCTGAGGCTGAAGTTCCCCTCCCTCAGAGCCGCGGCGAGCTTTTCGAGCAGCACCGGGTGCGTCGCCTGAAGCGCCCAGCCGTCAGGAGGCGGATTACCCGGATCGAGCCGAGCCGGGTCCATCGTATCCACTGGATCCACAAGCCCCAGGTTGAACATCTCCTTCCACACCCGGTTCGCAAGGTTGCGGGCAAACATCGGGTCGGCTACCATGTTGTCGGCGAACGATTCGCGCCATGTCCGGCCCGCGGCCGGTTTCGCGCCCGTGTATTGATATTCCGGGTCGAGGTTCAGCGTCGCCGAACAGCGGTTGTTCGTGATGGTGGCATTCGGAGCGCAGCGGGGCGGCCTGTTTCCATTGGTCGTATTTAACGCGTAGGATCCCGCCGTGCGATCCGTCACAATCCGCGCCCCGCTGAAGAAACTGTCGCGCACGCCGGCCTCGGGGTGATTGGCGATATTCTGTCGCGAAAAGAACGCCGCCATGCGTTCGGCGTCAATCCTCGCCGCGCTCCTGCCCCAAAGGCTCAACTGATCCAGATGGCCGCGCCCGTTGTGGCAGAGGATGCAATCGTAATAGGCCATGCCGAGAAACGTCGAAGCGGTCTTCGACAGCATGGAGTCGTACTGATCCTGGATGGGGCCCATCGGCGTGATGGAGTTCACCACGAAATTCGACGCCGCCTCCTCCATCAGGAAGTTGTTCCCCGAACCCGTCACGCACTGGTAGGCAATATCCTTGAGCGAAGCATTCTCGCTCACTTTGGCCTTGATCCACAGGTAGAAAGCGTTGCGCCCGTTGATCTGGCGGCTGAAATTGGACGCCGTGGCGTTCACCTGCAAAAGGTCAGAAAGCCACCAGGTCCATTTGTCCACGAATTCGGAGGAGTTGATCAGCTTGTCGATCAGCGCGTCGCGCTTGCCCGGGTCGCCATCCGATACAAACGAGCGGACATCGTTCGGCGAGGGGATGCGGCCCGTGAGGTCAAGCATGACCCGCCGCAGAAACTCCTCGTCCGTGCTGACGGCAGCGGCGCGGACACCCGATTCCTGAAGCTTGCCGAAGATCTCCTCGTCTACGAAGTTGCGCACGGGAATAGATGCCGGATCAGCGGTCCGCCCGGCGGAGCCCCTCAACAGCAGTTTGCGGTTGATTCCCGCTCGCACCCGTGTCTGGCTTTGCAGAAATTCGTCCGGGCGGCTTGCGTAAGTACAGTCACCAATGGTCACCGTCTTGTCCGCACCCGAAACAGACAGCAGGATAGCGAACCAACAAAACAGAAATCCCCGATACATAAACCATCCCCAGTATCATCCATCGAGACGCGATTAACCCGAGTTTACCACTCCTGGAACCACGCGCCGCACCCGCGCGTCAGACGAAGCAAATGCGCTCCCCGTTCCTTTTGTTTCTGTTCGCCTTCCCCATTGCAGCGCCCGGACAAGACTACCCCCATCACAACTTTACGGCCGGCCTCGGCGCAGGCATCCCACGGGCCGATTTACAGCCATTTCTCGATCCGAAATTCGGATTTACCGTAGGGTACGGCTACCGCTTCCACCGCTTCTTTCTGGCCGATATCGGCCTCGACACCATTGTCGGAGCCGCCGGTGTGCGGGACTTCGCCGAAACTCCGCTCGGTTACCGCCGGATTCGCGATTTTCAATACCTCGTCCCCATGGGCGGGCGCGTAATCCTGCCGCTGGCGCAAGGCCGCTTCCAGTTCTTCGCCGGAGGTGGCGGAACCTACATGCGCTATTCCGAACGCATCAGCCAGCCGAACTCCTATTACCAGCTCGACTGCCCGTTCTGCACGTCCCGCAGCGGTTGGGGCTACTATGCAACCGCCGGTTTTCAGGTGGCGTTGGACCGCTACCAGCATTTCCGCCTCGGCATGGGTCCGCGCATCTATCGCGGGCACACCGATGGCGAGCCTCTCGGAGCCGTCCCCGGAATTCGCACGCGGGGCCTGTGGATCAATCTGATGGCCGAGTTCGGCTTCAGTTTCTAACCACGGGCGCGTGATGGTTGACGGGCCCCGATCCGTGGCCCAGCCCCGGGTTGGTACGGATGGCCTCGGTGATAAACAGCTTCCCCCGCCGCACCGCTTCATGGAGCGGCAGACCCTTCGCAAGGCACGCCGTGATCGCCGCCGAATAGGTGCAACCCGTTCCATGGGTATGCGGCGTGTCGATGCGCGGGGAGGGAAACCAGTGCATCACGCCGCCCGCGTCCAGCAGCAGGTCGGCCGCATTATCCGCGAGATGCCCTCCCTTGACCAGCACATTCTTTGCTCCCATCTCGCGAAGCCTCCTCGCCGCCTGTTCCATCTCCTCTTCTCTCGCGACGGAGATTCCGCTGAGCGCGGACGCCTCGTGCAGATTGGGGGTGACCAGGAACGCGCGGGGGAGGAGCCTGTCGCGCACCAGCGCCCGTGCGTCCTCGGCGATCAGCGGAGCGCCGTGCTTGCTGATCATCACCGGGTC
>JADLBG010000591.1 GCA_020847895.1 Bryobacterales bacterium | reverse complement strand
GCTTAGCCACTGGCTTGCCTGCCTTGGCGAGGATGACCTCGTTTCCTTTCTGAACTTCTTCAATCAGCGCGGAGAGTTCGGCCTTGGCTTGAGAAATATTGCGCACAACCATGATTTCAGGCTAACATGCTCACTGGTCTGGTCTGGCCTGGTCTGTCGTGGTTCTAGTGCCCATTCCCCTCAAGTCACCTCCTCTCTATCACTGATGTCGAACGACGTACCCGCGGATCGACAGATTGCCGCGTTTTTTTTATCATCGATTGGTTCGAACCGGCCTCTGCGCGGAGGCCATTCGTCTGGCGCGGCTCCTGCGCGCGCTGACGGTCCCGCGGCCGCCCGGAGGTCAAGGCCCTGCTCGCGCTCATGCTGCTCCACGATTCGCGCCGCCCGGCGCGCCTCAACGCCGAAGGGGATCTCGTTCTGCTCGAGGACCAGGACCGCGGTCTCTGGGATCACCAGCAGATTATCGAAGCGCTGCCGCTCGTCGAGGAAGCACTTCGCCAAAGCCCCGGACCATATGCGTTGCAGGCCGCCATCGCTGCTGTTCACTGTTCGGCGCCGCGGGCCGAAGATACGGACTGGCGGCAGATTGTCCGCCTGTACGATCTGCCGGCGCGATTGCAGCCGACACCCGTCATTGCGCTGAACCGCGCGGCGGCGGTGTCGATGGCCGATGGCCCCCTGCCGGCGTTGGCGCTGATTGACGCCCTCGCCGCGGATGGGGAACTCGAGAACTACCACCTGCTCCACGCTTCGCGCGCCCACCCGCGGCGACGTCTCGGGCTCTCCGCGGAAGCCGCTCAGAGCTATAGGAAGGCGCTCGCCCTCGTCACGAACGAAAGCGAACGGCGTTTCCTCGAGAGGCGCCTGAAGGATGTTCTCAGGCTGAAAGACGAAAGCTGAACTGCTGAAAGCTCTTTTCAAGTATCCTTGGCTATGGCCAGGGCGTTCCCCCAAGCAGAAGTTTCAATGGGGCGATAGATAAATTTTTCATGGCAGCCGCCCAGTGATGCAATTTGCGCCGAAAATACGCGAGTCTCTATAGGAGGAATCATGCCGCAAGGACCAGCCGCCAGAATCACCGATCCCGTCGTTCACCCGCTTCCTCCAGTGCTCACCCCGGGTCCGGGCAGCGCGAACACAATCATCGGCTACCTGCTCGCATGGCGCGGCCTGCCCGCGGCGGCAGCGGCCGGATTGCAGGCGGCTAAGCAGGCGGCCGACATCGCCGTCCAGACCGCCGAGGCCGCGACCGCTGCCGCCGCCGGCACTCCCGGCGCGCCCGCCGCCTACGCCGCCGAGCAAACGCTCAAAACCTCTACTCTCGCGGCCATGAGCAGCATGATCACTTCCATGGCCGCCGGCGGGGTGGACATCCACATGTGCACCACGCCCAGTCCCGTGCCCCCGCACGGCCCCGGCGTGGTGATTGACGGCAGCCCCACGGTCCTCATCAACAACATGCCCGCCTGCCGCATGGGCGATACCATCATTGAGCCGCTCGGCCCCCCCAACAAGATCGCCATGGGCTGCGCAACCGTCATCATTGGCCAGTCCGGAATGGGCTGCCCCACCAACGTCACCCCGGGAACGCCGCTCAGCGTTCGCGCCCAACTGATGAGCGCGCCTCCTGGAACCGGCACGGGCGGCGCGGGGAAGGAAGTTCCCGAAGGCACGGCCTCACCCAGCAGCCACACGGACCAGACCGGGAGCGGCGAAACCGTGGGCGTCGGCGGGCAGTATGGCGATGTGGGCGATGGCGGAGGCTCCGTCTGGGCGCCCGGTCCCACATCCGCCACCGCCGCGGCCGCCTTGATGAAGGCCGCGGAAAATGCATCCCCGGTGATCCAGTGCGGAAAAGCCTGCCAGGCATTGAAGAGCGCCTCCACGGACTAGGAACAGTCATGATCGTGCTGCGCAAAGCTCAATTGGAAGCCATTCAAAAGCCTGCCGGGCAGGACTTCTCAGCCCGTCTGGTTGCTTTCATCAAGGAAGAGTGCTCCGAACAGGTGGGCGGCTTGCCTCCCGATGTTCTTCGAAAGCGGGTTCTGTGGGCCCAAACGGGAGCCCAGCGCCTCGGCTTGACCTGGGAAAACAGCATCATGCTGTTCGTTACCTGCATGTTTCAGCGCGGCCCCAATTTCTTCCAGCACCCGGCCATCCAGCGCATTTTTTACGACCCCTCGATCGCGCCCAATGACCGTATGAATGCGGTAATGGACCGCGTCACTCGCCAGGAATGGGCGGAGATTGAAAGCCGCCGCGACGATAGTCTCTGGGAACGGGCGCGATAACTCATGGATCCCGCGCTCAAGAAATCGCTCGAAGAGGCCAAGACCAAGGCGGCCGAAGCGAACAAGGCAGCCGCCGCGGCGAAGTCCACTTCCTCGGACGCCGATTCCAAGACGAAGGCCATCACTTCCGCCGACACAGCCGCCCTCGATGACGCATCGAAAAAACTCGACGAGCGCGAGAAGGAACGCGAGAAACTCGACAAGGCGAAAGCGGACCTTACCGCCGCCGACGCGAATCTGGCGGCGAAGCAACTCGACCAGAACGGCAAACTCGCGGCTTACAAGGTCCACCATGCGGACTACGATCCCAGTTCCCCTGACCCTGCCAAGAACAAGATCACGGCGAACAATGCCAGT
>JADLBG010000590.1 GCA_020847895.1 Bryobacterales bacterium | reverse complement strand
TCCGCCGCAAAGGTTTCGCCGAAGCCAATCTGATTGATCCATTGGAGTACCCAGCCCCATGATCCTCTCCGAGATCTTCTATTCCATCCAGGGCGAGGGAATGCTCGCCGGAACCCCAGCCGCCTTCCTCTGCCTGGCGGGAGGCCCGCCGCGCCAGACCTGGCGCCATCCGCCGCGGCAGCGCTGGAAGCCGGAATCCGAAGAGGATGTCTTCCTCGGCCCGCTGCTTGCGAAGGTTCGCCGCCAGTGGTACGCCCATGCCGTCATCACCGGCGGAGAGCCGCTCGAGGATGCGGAACTCGGCACGCTCACCGACGGACTGCGCCGCATCGATAACCACGTCACTATCGAGACCTCGGGCACCATCGCCGCCGCGGTAACGTGCGATCTGATGAGCATCAACGTCAGCCTCCGCAACCCCGCCATTCCCAGGAAGGGGAAAGACCCCCAGTGGCCGGAATATGACGTGGAATCCATCCGGCAATTGCTTCGCGCCTACGACTACCAGTTGAAGTTCGCGCTCACGGACCGCGCCGAGATGGAAGAGGTGGTGAACCTGGTCCGGGAGGTGGATGCCGAACGCCACAAGGTGCTGCTTCTACCCGCCGGGCCAAAAGCCAAGGACCTGAAAGAACAGCGGGAATGGATGATCGAGGCGAGCTTCTTCTTCGGCTACCGGTTCGCCCCGCGCCTATGAAGATTGCCGAGATTTTCTACTCCATCCAGGGCGAAGGCGTCCTCGCTGGAGTGCCGTCGGTCTTCATCCGCACCTCCGGGTGCAATCTGCGCTGCCGCTGGTGCGACACTCCTTACACCTCCTGGAACCCCGAGGGGCTCGATTACCGCCTGGAGCGGATTCTCGACGCCGTTCGCGCCGATTCCAAAGGCTACGTCGTCCTCACCGGAGGAGAGCCCATGATTCAACCGGAGATCGAGGCCCTCACCGCGCAACTCCTCCGGATGCAGCAGCATATCACCATCGAAACGGCCGGCACCGTCTTCAGGAACGTGGAGTGCGATCTCATGAGTATCTCCCCCAAACTCGCCAATTCCACTCCACCGGAGGCGGACAGCGGGGGCTGGGCACGGCGGCACGAGCGGCTCCGCTACCAGCCCGGCGTTCTGCGTCAGCTTATCCAAACCTACGATTACCAGCTCAAGTTTGTCGTCCAGCAGCCGAAGGATACCGAGGAGATCGAGCACATCGTCCGGGAAATCCACGCCAACCGCGCCAAGGTTCTCCTCATGGCTGAAGGAACCACCCCCGATCAGATCAGGGAACGCGGCCAGTGGGTGGTGGAAGCGTGCAAATCACTCGGCTTCCGCTATTCGCCGCGGCTTCACGTCGACCTGTGGGGCAACCGGCGCGGCGTTTGAAGCCTTTATCGGGATAAAATCAGACGTATGCCCGCTGAACTCATCGCCGTCAACGCGTCCGCACTCCCCTGGGAGGAACGATTCAACGAACACGTGGGACGTAAGCTCTACCGTAAGAACCTGATCACGGACCCCGACACCGGGATGGAGGTGCGTCTGGTGCGCTACCCGGCCGGATTCCTGAACTCTCTGCACACCCACCCCTGCGCCCATGGCATGTATGTGCTGGAAGGTACGCTGGTCACAAACGCCGGCCGCTTCGAGCCCGGCTCTTTCGTCTGGTTTCCGGAAGGCATGGCGATGGAACACGGCGCCACAGCCGAGCGGGATGTCACGGTACTATTCATTACCAACAAGCCGTTCGAGATTCACTACATCGCGGAGAAACTTTAATCAAATCGCGCGAAACCCTCCGCCGGTTGGCGCGTCCATGCTGTCCGAGGGTACCTTATGCACGCTATTCGTTCGCTTAGCCGGCTTGCGATCGCCGCCGCGCTTGCCGCCATCGGGGCCTGCGCCCAGGCCCCTTCCACGCCTTTGGAGGTTCCCGCGCCACGAGCGTCCGCGCAACTTCCGGTGGAGACCCAGGAGTTCTTCGACGCCGCCAACCTGGTGACCAGCATGGTTACCGAATGGTCCGGGAAGATCCATTCCGCACAGGATGCCGCCCGCCGTCCGGCGACGCAGAAACCTAAGAGAATCCTCAAGAACAGCGTCATCATCATTACGGGAGGCGCAGCCTCGGGCGCGGCTTTGGGTGCCGCAGTATCGAGGAATCCGAGAGGCGCGCTGATTGGCGCCATGGCCGGCGGGCTGGCCGGATTCCTTTACGATCGCGCCACCTTCCGCGAACCCGTAGCCTCTTCGCTCGGGAATTGAGCCGGGTCGATGGAAGGGATAGCTTACAGGAAATCCTCCCGGATCGGATGGAACGTATCCACCAGCCGCGCGCTTTCCGAGAGCAGTTGGATCGAGTGCGGCACGTTCGAGGGTGTGGCGAACATGTCCCCCGGTCCTAACCTTTCCGGTTCGCTCCCCTCCGCGAGGAACAAGATCTCCCCTGAGGCAACATACGTGATCTGTTCATGCGGATGCGAATGATGCGGGTCTGGTTCCTGCCATGGACCTCCGCGGAAGTCGATGACCACGGTCATCAACTCTCCTGTGCGGAGAATGCGGCGCGCGACCCCTTGGCGCACCGCGACCGCAGGCTCGGAGGCGCAATGCAAGACAGAGGCCGTTTGTTGAGCATGTACCATGAGGATTACTGTACCTCGATGGTGACACCAAACTGGCTCCGGACTCCGGCGGCCAGCACCGCCAAATCCACTGCCGCGCCTGTTAGCGCGTCCTCCGGCGCCGCAATGGTCAGAACGTAGCTCCCTGGCAGATCGCCGGCTTCGACATTCGTCACCGTGGCGGGCGCCCCGCCAATCTCCGCGCTCAGCGGCTGATTTTTCCCAATCCCGGTCACTTTGACGCGAAACTCCTGTCCGCGCGCGGCCGGTCCTTCCGTTGCCGCCGGTCCCGTACCCGATCCATCCATCGTGAAAATCCCCGGGGCGGCGGGAGCAGCCGCGATGGTCCGCGAATAATTGCCCCGCGGCGAACGCGTTGCCACCATCACGGACGAGTTGGCCCCCACTTCCTCCGGCACGAGCAGCATGACCGAATTTTCCTCCAGCTTCACGATCTGCGCCGGCGTATCTCCGAACCGGACGGTGACCCCGTTCGTGGAGGTGGGATACCTGCCGTCGTCGCCCGCGGACAACGCCACCGCGTCCTTCGGTCCGATTCGCGGCGTGTACAACGTCATCAAGGCGCCGGGGGTCGCCGGAACCGGCTGCCGGCTGGCCTGGTTTACCACCGCCGAAGCATTGAAAAATGGCG